>JBAZBT010000034.1:0-9148 GCA_041671345.1 Candidatus Micrarchaeia archaeon | reverse complement strand
TGAGTATTGCACGCGCCTGTGGTATTCCGGGTCCATTGTCCTGTACTCGTATCTCCAGTCTGCCGAAAACCCGCACGACTTCATCTGCGCGCGCATCCTGTCGATGCATTCGCCTGTCCACTCCACGCACCTCTTCCTGAATTCGTCGCGGGGGAGCCTGCCGAACTTCTGCTCCACCTTCACTTCGGTGGGGAACCCCTGGCAGTCCCAGCCCTGGGGGTAATAGACGTTGAAGCCGCGCATGCGCTTGTAGCGCGCCACGAAATCGAAGTATGCGTACGAAAGCACATGCCCCATGTGCAGGTCGCCCGATGTGAAGGGCGGCGGGGTGTCGATGGAATAGACCGGGCGCGAGAGGTCCGCCTCATCGTACCTGTAGGTGCGGTTCTCCTCCCACCACTTCTGCCATTTTTCCTCGGTTTCCTTCCCGAACCGTTCGCAAACTGCCATTGTTTTCCCTCTCATGCGCGCGTTGAATTCGGGAGCAACAGGTTATTAATTTAATCGTGGAACAACCAGTCGATATCGCATGGACATGCTTCAGATAATATTCCTAGGGCTCGTGCAGGCAATCGCGGAATGGTTCCCCCTCTCATCAAAGACCATGGACACGCTTGTCTACACCGGGCTTTACGGCGGCGCCAACGAAAACGTGGTGCCCGTGCTTCTCTTCCTGCACATAGGCACGCTTCTTGCCGCCATCATCTATTTCCGCAAGGAGCTGCTCTCGCTTGCGCGCGAGGCGCTTTCCGCGCCGACTGCATTCCGCCGCCACGCGAACACCAAAATAGGCTTCCTGTTCACCTCACTTCTCTTCACGGGCGTGGTGGGCATCCCCCTTCTGCTCCTCATGCGCTTCGTGCTGCCCGCACTGAACGCCACCATGCTGCTCTCGATAATGGGCGCAGGGCTCATACTGACGGGCTTCCTCCTCACCACCCAGCACCGTCACCGCTGGAGGCTTGCAAGCGCCGCTTCCTGGCAGGACGGCATCCTGACCGGCGCCCTCCAGGGGCTCTCCGTGCTTCCGGGCGTTTCGCGCGCAGGCTGCACCACCACGGGGCTCATCTGGCGCGGCTTTGACGCCGAAAGCTCGTTCCACCTAAGCTTCCTGCTTTCCATCCCGACCGTGTTCCTTGCCGAGCTTTTGCTTTGGGGCGCGCAGGCCATTTCGGCGCCCGGGGCCCCCTCCCTCCCGCTCTCCGAGGGGCTGCTGCTTTCCGCATCCAGCTTTGTGTTCGGCTATATCACAATAAACGCGCTTTTGCGGCTTGCGCACAGGATAAACGTGGCATCGCTCGCATTCCTGTTCGGCATGCTGATGCTCATATTCGGCATGTTCGGCGTGGGCAGAGGCAAAAGGCAACCAGGTATCCGCATGGCAACAAAAATCTACCTTGTATACGATTTCGAGGAGCTCTGCGGGGTGTTTTCCTCGCTTGCGCTCGCGCGCAAGGCGGTCGCGGAGCACCTGGCCCACATAAAGAAATACACCGAGGAAAAATCCGGGCGATTGGGGTTCGGGGATGTGGAATTCGAGGTGTTCGAGGACAAGGGCGAGCGCAGGTGGATTTTCGCGCTCCTTGCAAAGACCGCGCGCGACAAGCGCGACCTGCACCGCCGCCGCGTGGCCATCTACCAGTACAACCAGGACGAGTACTATTCCTCCATCAAAAGGCTTGCCGAGCAGAAAACGTCGGTGCCCATCACGCTCACCGAGGGCATGGACTTTGAATCAAAAGTGCCCGCAATCCGTGCCAAGCGCTAATCGGTGCATCCCATGCCCCACGCTGAAGACGAATTCCCTGGAAAGGAGAAAAAGAAGGCGTATCCCAGCCTGCGAAAGCTCGCGCGCAAATGCCAGCCCAAGGGGGGCTGCGCCCCCCTTAGTCCGGCACCGCCCAAACCCCCCACAATGTACGTCTATTAAGCTTTTTCATAATTATATCTTCTATGACTGGAAGTGAAGACGAATTCCCAGCAAAGGAAAAGAAGAAGCCCTACTCAAGCCTGCGCAAGCTCGCGCGCAAATCCGACATCGCGCACGCTAGAAGGGAAAGGAAAAAACAAGAATGAGCCTGCTCAGCCCTTTCTCACAAAGCCTGCGGCGAACACGAGCCCCGCCACAAGCAGTATCAAGCCAGCCGGCGCCTTGCACTCCGGCGGCCTCTCGCCGCAATCCAGCGCCGCCTTGTCCACGCACTGGTCGGACGCCGCGAAGCAGACTGACACCGAGCCTTCCTTGCAGTCCGAAGAGTCATTGCCTGACGAGTATTGCGCCTGGCACGACTGGAGCTCGGACGCGCACGCGTCGATGCCCGGGCACTTGCCCTGCGCATATGCCGCCGACGCAATCGCGTGCGATGTGCCCACGCATCCGATTCCCGCGCTCCTCTTCTCCTGGTAGCACTTCTGGTCCATCTTCCCGCTTGCGTCAAACGCGCATCCCGCGCACGAATTCCGGTAAGCGTCGGCCGAGCATGTCATGCCTGCGAATGCAAAGCCGGATAAAAACAAAAGCGCAATCGCGGTTCCAAGCAGAATGGTTCTTGCCATGGCTCAACTTCGATGGAAATAAATAAAAACACGGTCGTGCGGCAGAAAAAATAAGCCAGGTGAGGGAATCGAGCCCCCCTAACCCGCTCTGCAGGCGGGTGCATAACCTCTCTGCCAACCTGGCGCTTCAGCGACTGTTGGCAGATATTTGACCCGCAGGTCAAATTTGACTGCCAACCTGGCATAACTCTGTCCATCTCCCTGGTTGGCAGGCATTTGCCCTCACGGCAAACCCGAACTGCCAACCTGGCGCAGCACTTTTTCATGGGATAAAAAGGTATTAATAACCTATCCTGCGCCAGCCGCCTGCCCTGCGCGCGCCCCGTCGCCCGGCGCAAGCTTCCTCGCGGCAACCATGGCAAAAATAATTGCGTATGCCCAAACAACGAGCGCGAGGCCTATGAACGCGAGGTCGTGCTGGATGCCGTACAGGAACCCGCCAAGGAGCGGGCCTATCATCTGCCCCAGCGAATTGAACGAGGAGGCAAGCCCAAGGACCGCGCCGCGCTTGCCCTGCACCCTTTTCGTGATGAGCGAGTTTACCGCTGGCATCACAAGCGCGTTCCCGGCGACGAATACGCCGAGCGCCCCGAAAATCGAGGGCCAGTCATGCGCGAACGTGAGCAGGGAAAAGCCAAAACCCGACAGGGCGAGCCCAGCGGGTATCATCTTCATTTCCCCGAACCTGTCCAGGATCCTTCCCGACTGCGACTGCATGATGAGTATCAAGAATCCTATATAGGTGAAAATGATCCCCACTTCCGCCGAGGTGAATCCCATGACGTCCCCCGTGTAGATTGCAAGCGTGGCGTCCAGCCCGCCTATCATGAACGAGGTCATGAACGAGCCTAGGAACAGGAAAAGGATGGGCGACGACAGATGCTCGACCAGGCTTATCTCCTGCGCAACAATGCCTCTGCTTTCAGGCTTTTCATGCGGCTCGCGGAGCTGGAACATCACGGACACGAAGTTCAGGCCCGCAAGGCCTGCGGAGAGCAGGAACGCGTCTTTCACCGATATCGCCGCGGCAAAGCCGCCGAACGCCGGGCCCAGTATGAAGCCGAGCGAAAACGACATGCCGACAAGCGCCATCGCCCTGCCCCTCCTTTTCTCATCGGTGAAGTCCGAAAGCAGCGACACGCACGACGGGAATATCGCGGACGCCGCCACGCCCTCGATTGCGCGGGCGAAAAACGCCATGGCGAGCGAGTCGCTGAATGCGAACAGCAGGTATGACGCCACAAAGCCAACCGTCCCGAGGAGCAGCGTCCTTTTCCTGCCCCACCTGTCCGAAAGCTTCCCCATCAGGGGGGAGAATATCAGGCTCGTGAGCGCAAATGTCGCGGTGAGCATGCCAAGCTCGTAAGGCTTTGCCCCCATCGAAAGGGTGTAGAACGGAAGGATGGGCAATATCACGCCAAAGCCGAAGCTGGTCATGAAGAGCGTGAACAGCACGGGCTTCACGCCCGGCGTTGAAAGTATCTCCCTGAACGACACGGTAAAGCTGCGGGTGGCAGGAATTATTAACCTATCAACGCCAATCCGGCGCATGGCAAAACCCGGGTTTCCGTGGCGCGCGATAATATTGGGCGCGCTCCTTTCAGTGCTTGTCGCTCTTTACTCCGCCTACGCCGGCCTGAAGGTGGGCGGCGTCTACTGGCCAATGGTGACGACCGCGGTTGTCTCGCTGGCCATCATGCGCGCAATTGGCGGAAAAGACAAGAACGAGGCAAACGTGATGCAGACGGCGGCATCCACGGGCGGGCTTCTGGCAGCAGGCGTTATATTCACCATCCCGGCGCTTTTCATGCTGGGCTTGCAGGTGAGCGCAAACGATATCCTGCTCGTGTCCCTCACGGGCGGCCTTCTCGGGCTCCTCTTCGTCTATCCCCTCCGCCAGCGCATGGTGGTGGAGGAAAAGCTCCCCTATGCCGACGGAACCGCCGCCGCCTCGATAATTTCCGCAGGCGACAAGGGGGGCAGGCAGAGCAACACGCTCATAGGCGCATTCTCAATTGCCGCCATCTATGCATGGGCGAAAAACTCATTTTTCGCATCGTTCCCGGTTTCGCTCATCCCGTTCGCAGGCGGCTTCCTCATCGGCCCGCGCTTCACGCTCGCATGGTTCGCAGGCGCGCTTGCCACCCTTTTCTTCGTTGCGCCGTACTTCGGCGCAGGCATGGCGCAGCCTTTAGGCGTGGGGATAGTGATAGGCGCCGCGCTTGCCTACTTCATAGTGTCGGGCATCCCGCTTTTCCTGAAGGCTGCGGACTATTACGGGAAGGCGAAAATGGGCAAATGGGGCGGAATCGCAATCCTCCTTTTGTGCCTTGTACTTGTCTATGCCTTTGACCTCTCCCTGCCGCTTGCCCTGCTCGCAATCCTCGGCGCCTTCCTCATGGCATTCATCGGCGCAAGGATAACCGGGGAGATGAACGTGGACCCCATGGAGATATTCGCGCTCATCGTGCTCCTCGCGGCAAAGTTTCTCTTCGGCTTTGGCGTGCTTCACCTTGTGCTTCTGGCAGCGGTTGTCTGCATCGCCGCAGGCATTGCGGGCGACGCCATGCAGGACTTCAAGACAGGCCACCTTCTTGGCACGCCGCCCGAGCACCAGCTCTTCGCAGAGGCCGCCGGGGTAATCACGGCATCCCTTGTGATGGGCGTGCTCATGCTTTCCTTTGCAAGCGTGGGCTTTGGCACCCCGGAATTCCCCGCGCCGCAGGCAATCGCAGTGAAGGAGATAGTTTCCCAGGCAAGCCCGCCCGCCGCGCTTCTCGCAGGCGCGGCACTCGGCTTCCTGTTCACGCTCGTGGCATGGAAGATGAAGCTCGGCGCGGTTGCAATCGCATTCGGAATAGGCCTTTACGTGCCGTTCCTGCTTTCCCTCCCGCTTTTCATAGGCGGCGTCGCGCGCCATTCCATCGACAGGGCAAAGCAGACGGAAAAATGGCGCCTCATTGCAGGAGGCGTGATAGCGGGCGAGGGGCTGGTGGGCGCGATAATCGTGCTTGTCGCTGCGGCGAAGTTCCTCGGCTTTTAGCTGCAGGCGCGCGCTGGATGGCTGGCTTCCGGAAAAACAAGCAGGCTTATCTTACCAGCTTCACGGTCTCAAGCACGCGGTCAATCAGCGCTTTCGTGCCTGACGCGGTGTCCTTGGAAATCGAAATGAACTTCTCATGGCAGTGCTCCATCATGGCAACCGCAAGGGGCTTGTTCATGGCAAGGGCGAGCTCGAAGTTCTCGCGCGCCTCCTTCTGCTTGCTTGCCATCGCCTGGCAGATGCCAAGCGCGCACGTCGCCTCCGCGTTCTCAGGCTGCACCGCTTTTACATACGCAAGCGCCTGCTCTGCCTCGGCAAGCCTGTCGAGCGATATGAGCGCGTAGCCCATCATGTGCCAGACCTGCGCGTTCTCCCGGTCAATCTCGGCTGCCTTTGAGAAGCATGCAAGCGCCTCCTCGAATTGGCCGTCGACATAGTGCGCTTTTCCCTTCACGAACCAGACAATCGCGTCCGCAGGGTCGAGCTCCGCAAGCTCGGTGGCTTCGGCGACGGCTTCCGGGCCATTCTTCTGCTCGGTGAGCTCCTCGGCCTTTGCCACCATCTGGTCCTCGAGTTCGTCCGTCATGATTTGATAAACGCGGCAAGGCTTATAAGTTTAGCAGAAAAATAGATGCCCATGCCATTGATGAAGCAGGTGCCCAGCGTCCCCTCGTCGCGCGCGGTTGATGAAGGCGCAAGGGCGCAATTCAACGCGCTCAAGTCCAACTTATCCGGCGTCGCCTCATGGGAAATGTCCCCCAACAGCTGGGACGCCATACAGATAGCCTACCCGTTCACTGCAAAGGAGAACCAGGCGCGCGCATTCCTCGCCGCAATACAGCTGCCCACGCCCGACATGTAGCTTGCTTCTGTTCCAGCCGCCCGCGCCATGCCTTTACTTCACGAGCGCCTTAACTTCTTTCTCCAATAGCGCGTGCGCCGCATCAAGCGCCTTCACGCGCGCCTCGAGCGCCTTTGCGTGCGGGGATGCGGCAGGCACCCTGTATTGCGCCGCAAACCGCGCCACCTTGTCGACCGACACGGCCCCCTTAAGCTCCGCATCGCTTATCTTCACCCCTGCAACGGCTGACACTTCCGCAGCGCCAAGCGCGGACAGGAATTTCTTTTTTGCAATGCAGCCCTTCACGATATTGCCGGCAACGCCGTGCGCTGAGCGGAAAGGCACGCCCTTTTTCGCAAGAAGGTCCGCAAGCTCGGTTGCGCACGCATAGCCCTCCTCCAGCTCCAGCGCTATCCTCCCGTTGTCAAATTTCAGGCAGGGCAGCGCGTGCGCGAGGATGGAGAAAGCCTGCTCTGCTGTTTTCACGCCGGCCATGAGCGCGTACTTGCTCTCCTGGGAGTCCAGGTTATAGCCCGAGGGCACGCTTTTGAGAAGCCCCGCTGCGTGGACGTACAGGCCCAGCATCCGGCTGGCCTTTCCCCGCACCAGCTCGAACGGGTCTGGGTTTTTCTTCTGCGGCATCATGGACGAGCCTGTGGAATACTCGTCGGGAAGGATGATGAGGCGCTTGCTTGAAAGCAATATCACATCCGTTGCCATCTTGCTCGCGTGCGCCATTGCAAGGTACAGGTGCGAAAGCAATTCCGCCTCAAGCTCGCCGCGGCTGCCCACGCTGTCCATGGGGTTCTTAGTGGGCGCGGAAAAGCCCAATAGCTTGCTCGTGTAGCCCCGGTCGATGCCCCACGTGGTCCCTGCCACCGCCCCGCTTCCCAGCGGGCACTCGTTCACGCGCGCATAAAGCTGCGACAGGCGCTCCAGGTCCCGCTCGGTTTCGCACCAGTGCGCATGGCACCAGAATGAAAGGGACGCAGGCTGCGCCACCTGCGTGTGCGTGTATGCCGGGAAAACGCAGTCGTTTTTCGAAAGCTCCAAAAGTGCCGCCTGAAGCTCCAAAAGCGCGGCGCTCACGCCGTTTATCGCCACTCTCATGTACATCCTTGTGTCAAGGCTTACCTGGTCGTTGCGCGAGCGCGCGGCGTGCATCTTCTTCCCGTCCGGCGTGATGGCGGTCACCGCAGATTCCACGTTGGTGTGCACGTCCTCAAGCTTGGGGTCCAGCGTGAATTTGCCCGAGGCGGCATCGTTTTTCACCTTTGAAAGCGCGGACAGGATGGCGCCCGCCTCCTGCTTCGAAAGCAGCTTCTGCTTGGCAAGCATGCAGACGTGGGCAAGGCTGCCGTCGATGTCGTACTTGAGGAGCGCAGAATCCAGCGCCACGTTCTCCTCTGACAGGAACGAGTACATCTCTTCCGCAGCGGGCTTGTCGAACCGCCCGCCCCAAAGCTTGTTTGCCATCATTCTCACCTGTTTTGAATAGTGCCGTTTTTGCTAGCCTTCCTGCTCACTCCCACCTTAAAAGTGTTTGCGGCGCCCCCTGGCTATCTGCGCGGCGCAAGGCTATAAAACACTATGTTTCATATAGAACAAGATGTTTTCTTTGCATAGTTCGCTTTTTGACGTGAAAATCCGGGGTAATTTTATAAATGCTGATACGGAACAATTTTTCGGTGCAGACATGGGTGGCATGAGCGCATTGAGCTGGGTAACCCGTCCAAAAGAGTGGATAACGCAGATGTTTGCAAAGTGGGTCGCCCCGCTTGCAAATGCCACGCCCAGGCACGCCTTTGGCAATTTTTCCGGCAGGCACCTCTCTTTCTCAAGGGACGGGCGGATGGTGGAAGTCCGCGTGCATTCCCCTCCCGTTTCCACAAGCAATGCCCCTGCGGCCGCCAGCAGCCACTCTTCCTTCGCATCCCGCGCGCCGCTAACGCATGGAAAACTGTTCTGACGGGCGCTTCTTTTGAGGATGAAAGAGCACAAGTGCTCAGAACTCAATCGACGCCATCAGGCGGCGAGCAGTTCTGGGCGCGAGCTCTTGCGAGCGCTCAGAACTCAAGATCTTCATCACGTGCCCACCTTCGGGGCGGGCGTCAGCAATACCTCGAGATCATCACAGCGCGGGGTTGAGCAAGGGGAAGATTAAAATAGAGGGCGGCTCGCGAGCTGTCTTCAGGGGTTGTAAAAAACATCGAAAAGCTTCTGCCCGAGCGCCATGGCGGCTTTCATCTGCGGCTGGAGCTCCTTTCCCAGCCTATCGATGACATCGGTGACAAACGCGTTCGGGCCTTGCGTGTGCAAGTCCAGCGAAGTGCCATTCGCCACTATCTGCCCGTCGTACTGGAAATAAATCCTTCCGCCGCTTGCCTCCATCCTGCTGCGCTCAATGGCATTGAAGGCGCCCTGGCTCATTGTCATGTTGAACATGAGTACATGCCCCATTATGAGGACATCTGTCTGCCATTTATCCGTGCGGTCTCGGATGACCCTGGGGAGCGATACAATGAACGACTTTCCAGTTTCCCTGTCCTTAAGGAAGATGTATCTCCCTTCGGCTCGCGCACCATTGATATCTGTTTCAGTGCCCACCTGCCTTGCGATGACCGCCCTTGCGGAAACAGCCTCCCCCATTATCTTCCCCTCAACATCGTCCACCATGACCGGATACCTTATCGACCAGCCGTCGCGGA
>JBAZBT010000033.1:0-9503 GCA_041671345.1 Candidatus Micrarchaeia archaeon | reverse complement strand
GAAACCTCTGAGTATCTAGCTACTACTACTCTTTTGTTAAATCAGATCAAAGAAACCTTCGATAAAACAACGAATAAAGATTTGAGTAAATTGAAAAGAAAGATGGATATCGAAGAACTACCACGAAAATATTTTGTAATATCGCTAGGTATTGCGCTTTACCCCCAAATAATAGAATATGGCAACGGCGCATTTGCTAGGGGAGACATACGTGCAATAACATCCTATCTTTCATTTATTAATGAATTTAGGTATTGTTTGGAAAAATATGAGCCAACGCAAGATCACCCAATCGTTAGTATGGTGGAGATAAAGAATGCTAGACGTGAAACTGAATGACTACAAAACGATTTTACGATACTAATGCCTTATCCTACTTTTATGGCAAAAATATTGCTATAGAGCATGAACCGCATGCTCCAAAAAGAGATTCTAGTTATGAAGATTACACATCGCTTCTTGCCGTACAGGAATTAGTCAATTCTTGGTATCGAAGAAAGGATTCGGACAGAAAATACACCTTTACACTTGAAGATGTGTTGGACTATTTGACAACAAGCTATATTATGATTGAAGATGTTGAAAAAACTAAAGCGAAAGTAAAACCAATATACCTAAGGTTGATTAAAGATTGCATTAGGCTAAATTTAGTATGCAATGGTCCATCCAAAGTAAGAATTCAGTCTGCGGATGTCTTACTATTGTCTCAAGCTATGGCAATCGGGGCTAAAGAGTTCATCACATTTGATGAAGGAATATATAACGTAACAACTAAGCATGAAGAAGAGTTGTTTGGATATCTGCAAAAAGATGACAGAGTTCCAGTTGTTTGGCTGAAAACCCCACTTAAACAGCAGGTGGATGATCAAATAGATAGATTACAAAAAAGCTGGAAGTGTTTTACTTCATTTGTTACATGCCTAAAAAGAAATTGGCTTTAATAAGTGCTAATTTCAAATTAGGAATTATCTTTCCAGCTAAAAATTAGTCTCCGTCTTCCAGCAGTTCTCGCGCAACTTTAAATGAGCAAGGAGTTTTTTTCTTCTGTTTTTTGCCTCTGCTGTGCAACAGCACAGCAGTATACCGCGCGAAACGCCATCTCGTATTGGTATACCCAAGATAGTCAAAACATAGCAAAAGTCATTCTTTTGGGTAGTTTGCGCGCGGAAGCCCGCTTGCGGCATCCAAAAAACTCGCTCAACATTGATACGATGAACCGAGGAGAGGGTTAGGGGAATTGGAGGGGTGCTTGGGTTTACTGATACGAGCACGCGCGCGAGCGAGTGGCGTACTGTAGCGCGGTTATTTCTTCTTAAGAAAAAATCTGCCGAGCAACGCCCCGATAAGCCCGGCAAACGCTGCAAAGAAGAGCGCAACGCAATAGGCTACTATGATTATGCTGGCGCCAATAGCCAACATCAAAATCGCAGTAACATTTATGGAAATCAACCATAGTGAAGCAATCAAAAAGACTGCCAGCCCGAATAATGCCATATGCAAGCAAGCCGCCATGGTTCCATATAGGGCACCCATGCCTTGCTTGTTTGAATAATGATGGCCAATGTAGGCAAAAATAAGGAAAAGAAAGCAGAGGGACAGGGGCGTCACAATCGCCGGGTATCCTCCGCGGACATAATAATTCACGATAAAGGCAAAAGAAATGCAAAGAGCCATCAGAATTCCGGTTATTGCGAACAAAATGCACTTTTCTTTCGTTGGCATGATAAATTCTTTTATGCTGGCCATTTTCCCACCCCTGGTCTTTGTGAACTCCGCTGCGCAGTTATTCCAGTATAAATTTTGCACGCTTGCGGTATAAATCTCTTTCCTTTTTCTCCGCCTTCAGGGCTACCTTTCGCGCGCGAGAAATGCCATTTGCTGAAGGCTTACGTCGATGGCTTTAGAGAAGGCTAAGAAAGTGTTGGCTTATCTAGCAGTTATTTCCTTTTATTCCCCTTTGTTTCTTTTTATTTCTTTTTACCTTTTTTCCAGCCCAAAAGCGCGCAAGCGAGTGCATAACAAACCGCGATGCCAATCAAAGCAATGAACAAGTCAATGGAATAAACGTGCGCGGGCTGGCTGTGCGCCCATGGGCCGAAAAGGAGCCAAGAGGCAAATGAGCCAACGCTTGAAGACGGGCAGGGCGCGCGGATGCAGCGGATGCCATTGTCATGGTTGATGAATGGCACGAATAGAATGAAGAGCAGTGCCGCGATTGCGGCTTTCTTCCAGCTCGGCTTCAAAAACGCGTTCAAGTCAAATGCCATAGCGTGGTTTTTGCACCTGAAGCATAAAAAGCAGGCGGGTTTTGCTTGGGATAGGGGATATACTAATAGAGTATTGGAATAACTAGCAGAGTTATATACTACACGCCGTGGAGGCAAAAAGACAGCGCATTAATGGGGGGTGGATGGAAGCCAAACATTCGGGCGCGGGTCGCAGATTATCCCGCTTGAGTAAACGGGGTAGAAGGCGGCAACGAGCAGCGCTTTCCAAAGCGTCGGCGTCAGGAATTCCTTCCAATCCATGTGATGGGCATGCCTGGCGGATATATGATGGGGCCGGTTGCGCGCGCGGCCAATCATTTTTTTCTGGCGGGCTTGGCAATGAACGCGGGCGGCTTGGGCGTGAAGAGGTTCATGATTGCGCACGCCAGGAGATAGGACATCAGAAGCGTGTAGAGGGCGATGGACCAGCTGTACCACATGACAAAGTAATACTGGAAGCCGTATATCAGGGTCCAGCGGAGCAACGTGTACCACAGGATGAACAGGTTGGCGGCTGAAAGGTTGACCATGCCGCAGCCGGCTGCCGGGGCGGGCGGAAGGCAGTTTGAGCCGTTGAAGAAAAAGAAGAAGACGCCAATCGGCAACAGCAGGATGAAGACCGTGAGTGTCAGCAGCCATTTTTCCCAGCTTGGCCTTAGGAAATCCCTCCAATCGAATGCCATGTGCCGCTTTTGCGCGCTTGATGAATAAAATGGTTCCTGTCCGAAGGCCAAGGGGAAGGCGCGGCGCGCACGGGCTTCGCTTCCGCGCGCGAAAAGGGGCGCCTTGCAATATTGCCTGCGCGCCGGGGAATCATGGGCGCGGGGAGAAGCGCCTTGCGATGTAGAGCGTGTAGAAAAGCCCCACGGCAATCAGCACCAGCAGCAGCACTATGAAGAGGTGGAAGGATATTCCCGACACAAAATAGGCGGACGCAAGGGCGAGGGCGCATACCACGAACATGGTGAGGAAATGGAACTCGCCGGGGGTGGCGACGGGCGCGTGCGCGTGGGCCATGTCCACCTTGATTACCCTGAGGGCGTCCAGCCGCACGGGAACGTCCAGCCATGCCTTGATGTAATACGTGTAGACCTTGGTGGTGGGAAGCTCGCAGGGAATGGAGAGGGAAAACGTGTGCACCTCGTAGGTGGAATACGTGCGCCTGCCCGTGAGCTTAGCGGTCACCAGGAAGTCCTCGTGTATCCCCTCGTTCCCAAGCACCCCGCCTGTGCCGAAGAATGAGACGTGCAGGCCCCGCGCGGGCATGGGCTTTGCAAGGCGGAGCTGCACGGTCCCGGTAAGCTTTTCGCCGGGCGAATATTCCTTCCGGTCAGGGAGGATTTCGATTCGGCTGGCCCCGGGCATTTTATCCATGGAAGCACCACGGATGAATCTCGGGCGATGTTTATAACTTTGCCGATTGGCGCGAATCAGCGCCCGCGCGCCATCAATGCCGTTTCCTTGGCGGCAGCATGCGCGAGGCGCTTCGGGATTTTCATCGCCGGCTCGTCCATGCACACGCCCAGGAAAAACCTGCCGTTGGACTTGAGGGCGGGGCAGCCCTTGGCGCTGCAGCCGATATGGATGCTGTCGTGGAATGCGTATGCTGTGATGGTGACCTGGTTCTGCGTCGCCGAAGCGCCAATGTAGGGCTCGCGCGCCTCCCTTTCGCAGGCAAAATCGCGCAGGTTTTTTTTCGCGGATGCGGCGGTTTGCGCAAAAAGCTTTTGGACAATGCCGCGGCGCGAGCCGCCTTTGCCCTGGAACGGGCAGGGGACATGGTCCTTAAGCTGTTGGTTGGTGAGCATGTTATTGTTAATAGTGGCAAACGTTGATAAAGCATGCAGTCATGCTTTATCAGCAGTGCAATGAGCGCATGCGGATTGCGCCCCAAGGGCAAATTTCCAGGGGAATCTGCCCGCAGTTGCAAATTATCAAATTTGAAAATTATCAAATCTGAAAGTCCAATGGAAAATTCCGCAGGAATTTTTCAGCAGTGGAAAGCAGGCGCGGCACAGGGGGCGCAGGCGCCGCCCGCGCGCGGCCGGATTCTTTTCAAAGCCATGCCAGGGTCAGTCCTTGCCCCCCCACCACAAACATGCAATCACGCAAGCCAGGAGGTAGGAGCCCAGCACGCCGAGCCAAAGCAGCGCGAAGTAGCCCGTGAAGCTGAAAAGCCCGAACGCCACCAGGGTGAGATATTGGGCAGGGTACAATGAAATCGTGTTGAAAACAGACATGCACGAGCAGCCAAGATAGCCGCCCGGAGTTGCCTGGCAGTTGAACTCGGCGTGGGCGCAGAACAGCAGGGGCAGCGCCAGCAGGTAAACGGCTGCGAAAACAACGGCTTTTTTCACGGACGGCGCCAGGAATCCCATTGCACCCATCAAAACACCAACGGCATCGATGCAGCAAATGCGCAAGCAAGGCTTATATAGCAGAGCCGAAAGCCAATCGGCGCTGCAGCATGCCAAGCCACGCCGGCGGCTTGCCATGATTCCGCAGGGAGGGCGCAAAGCCGCTTAAGGGGGCGCGCCGGCGGGAGTTTCGCACCCGATGCAGCACAAACGTCCCAAATGGAACACGCTATTTATAATGCCAGCGAATACACAAAAAAAGCCAAGGTGCAACACATGTATATGCTCAAGAGGATATCCCCCATCTCGCTGAACAACAACCAGATATTCCAGATAGCCACCCTCATCCATTCCAAGTGGGCAAAGAAGGACCAGTCCGTGTTTACGCGGGACAGCAGGAACTGGCAGGGAAGCACGCCCACGCCGGAACTTTATGCCGAGCAGCTCAGGCAGATACGGGAAAAGGGCTGCACCCCGATTTTTATCCTGGAAGACGAGGGCGGGCGCGTGGTCGGCTCGCTCATCACATTGCGCTGGAAAGGGGCGCTCCCTACGAAATACAAGGAGCTCGTGAACAACGATTACGAAGGCAAGGACTGGCACAATGGCGAAACGCTGCTTTGCCGCTGCATAAGCGTTTCCGAGGAGGCGAAGGGCGGCTCGCGCGCATTGATAGTGGATGGCGCCGCGGCATACGCAAAGGAAGAGATGGCAAACGGGACGCTGCGCTATGCGATTGCCTACAGCCGGCCTTCCGATTTCGGCACGCTTGCCGTTCCAAACGGGATAGGGATAATGGAATACCTGAAATGGACAGTTGCCAAATGCGAAACGAAGGGCGCGGACAGCACGGAGCAGCGCAGGTTTTATGACGCGTATGTCGCCCAATTCGGCCCGACGGGCATGGCAGATGTCCTGAGGAGCACCGGGCGGCGGCACGTCGACCAGACGCTGGGCATGCACCTGAGCTATGGCGCGGAGATAATGGCGGTTTACGAAAACGGGTGCCCGAACGACAGGGCTGCCGGCGGCTATAACATCATGATGGATTACACGCCCATGCTGGCTGGCATGCCGGGAAGGGGCATCGACCCTGCGTTTATGCGTTGAAAAAAAGCCGGCTTTTGCATCCTGCCAGGCCTGCGCGCCGTGCGCGCATGCGCATTGGCGCACGGGGGCGCACTGGGTTTGGCGCGCGGGCTAGTGCCTCATGTAAACCGAGATGCGCGCGTTTATGTCCGAAGCCATCGGGATGTCCAGCTGCGCGTGCACGTACCAGTTCCTTGGCTTGGACACGAACAGGTCGTGTATTGCGCCGAACGTGCCCTGCGCCTCGGGCGGGGTCGCCTGCTCCGGGATGGGCAGCGAGAATGTGAAGGACTCGCCGTTCCTGTAGGTGCGCTCGCTGCCGAGCTCCTGCTTCACGAGGAAAACGCGCTCCGCCCTGGAGCCGCGCTCCACCTCGCCGTAAAATTCGACGATGAGGCTGCGCGCAGGGGTGGGCTTGGAAAGCCGAAGCCTGATTTTGCCGTTTATTGTTTCGCGCGGCGTAAAAGTCGTGGGGCCCAAGACAATGTCTATGTCGCCCTCGCCCAATCCAAAAGCCATAGGAACACCGGACGGGTAAGCTCGGATGAAGCTTATAACGCTTGCGAAAAGGTCAGCCGATAAGCTTCGGCCGCCTTTTGATTATCTCCATCGCCCGCAGCATGTCGTGCATTTCGCGCCGGTAAACGTCCGGCCTGCGCATGTTCTTCAGCATCAGCAGCGGGGAGTATCGGCTTTCAGGCATGAAAACCACCGCCTCCTTGCCGTATTTTGCCGAAAGCCACTCGTTCAGGGCGATCTCCAGCCCGAAGCCCCTGCATGCCTTGCGGAAGTCCTTGTAAAGCAGCAAGTGCATTGCGGCGCCCACCCTTATTGCGCGCGCACCCGAGAGCTTCTGGCTGATGTCATGCTCTTCCTGGGATTTGTAGCCCTCGTTTACCGGGTGCACGGCCATTTTCGCATTGGGATTGGACACGAGCATGCCGACAATATCCCCCACCTGGCGGGGGGTCGCCTGCACGATGTCGGCATCAAGCATCGCCAGTATGGCGGCGCGGCGCCTGATGCAGTGCGCAAGCGCGGTGAGGAAGCATTCGCCCTTGCCGTGCCTGTGGAAAAGCGAGTTCCTTACATCCGCCCCGCACTCGCTTGCAACTTCCGCGGTGCGGTCGTCAGAGCGGTCGTTCAGGAGGATGAAATCGTCCACGATGCCCAGCCGCTTGCATTCCAGCGCAAGCCTGAGGGACTTGCCCATGACGAATTCCTCGTTGTATGCGGGGATTACGAGAAGCGTTTTGTCTTTCATATGCCATCGCCGAAGTTATAGATATAGGTTATATCTGTAAAGAGATTTTATAAACTTGGCAGGTGTAAAGGGGGCATGGGAATAATCCTGGCATCGGCATCGCCGAGAAGGAAGCGCCTGCTTGGGAAGATAGTGCGCAGGTTTTCGGCCGCGCCTGCGCATATCGGCGAGAGGATGGGGCGCGGCGAAAGCTTTTCGCACGCATGCGCCAGGCTTGCCGAGGCAAAGGCAAGGGCGGTTGCGCGCAGGCACCCCGGCGCGGTCGTCATCGGCGCGGACACCATTGCTTATCGGGGGGAAAAAATCTTCCGGAAAACGGAAAGCGCGCGCGCTGCGCGCAGCATTTTGCTTGAGCTTTCAGGCAAGGCGCACCATGTCGTCACCGGCGTGGCAGTCATTGCCCCGGGCGGCAAATGCGTGAACTATTCCGTGCGCGCGAAAGTGCGGATGAAAAAGCTCACTCCGAAAATGCTGGATTGGTACATGGGAAGCGGCGAATGGCGCGGGCGCGCGGGAAGCTACGACGTTTCGGGCAAGGGAAGGAAGCTAGTTGAGAAAATAAGCGGGGAAAAGGAAACCGTGGTCGGCTTGCCGCTCAAAAGGCTGAGGCTGATTCTGAAAAAATAACACCACAAAGCCACATTTTTAAATACTTCCACAGCAATACAGCGTCTGTGACATGTGAGGTGCGGCTATGAATAAAAGGCTCAGGAATGCAAATTCTGCAGCGAGCAAATGCTATTTGCCCGAGAACAAAACAATGAGAATGGAATTCATAAGGCTCAGGGGCGCTGCTTACAGGGCCCTGACCGAAGAAATTGGCTATAAAGGGCTGAAAAGCCCGCGCGAGGTTTCATTTGGCAGTGTTGCCAGGCTGCCGATAAAAACAAGGCACGCGCTTGTCGATAAAATGATGGCGGATTTCAAAAGCAAGAGCAGGTCATTGGAATTTGTAGGCGACCTGATCCATGACCATGTCAAGGAATCCGACACTGGCTTGTTCTCGCTGGCTGCATATGTGGTGGCAACGTGCGTGCTTGACAACTCCGGCGGGAAGGATGCCGCCCATCACAAGGCGTACGATGAATTCATGCTGCTTGAGAGGAAAAGGGATGTTGTTTCCCGCATGTTCCGCGGCGTGGACAAAGAAGGCGAAAATGGGATTGCTGCCCAGGCGCAGTTTGTCTACGCGCAGACCCAAAGCGTGGACGCGCTGGTTGCATATTGCTCAGTGGTCGGAGGCATGGCAACGTCATATGGCAAGAATGTAATGCCCATGACGAAGCAGTTTAGCGGGGAGGACAGGATGCTTATTGGCGCGGCCAGGCACACCATGGGCAGTGATTTGATGCTGGTTGCATGGAAGGCGCCTTCAGCATTCATACAGGTGTGCAACCTGATTTGCAGCGTGGATGCAAAGCCGCCTGAGAATGCCGATGCGGTGGAGCGGAATGCAGCTTGCATCGAGGCAGACGCAAGGAAGCAGGTGCTTGCCGGCATTGCAGCAAGCATGATGGCGGCGCCGCCTGCGCTCAACGGCGCCGAGAGGGCGGTTTGCCTGCAGCAGATGTGCACTGTGCTGCAGCCGGTTGACCCGCTGAACAAGGGGGGCATTGCCGCCATTCTTTCGGCAATTTTACGGCTGGGCGGAAGCAAGGCGCTGATTACCGCCTGCATGGCGCTGGAAAAACTGCCTGCAAAAGAGAGGGGGACGGTTGCCTCAAGCATGGGGCAGCTTCTATACGGCTTTGCGGAAGACAGCAAGAAACAACAGCAGGGCTAAGGTAGGGAAAACGGCGGAAGAAAAAAGCCTGCTCAGCGCAGCTTCGCATCTGCGGGCGCAAGCGCGCGCGAAACCTCCTCTGCGACCGCGAGGTATTCCGCCTTCTTCTTGGCGGGCAGGTGCGCGCCCTGCATGCGCATATCGGCAACCAGGCGCTTGAAGTGCTTGAGCGTGCCCATGAGAAGGACGTCGGTGCGCTTGCGCGAGCAGTCCACTGTCCACTGCGAGACGGTGGCGTCCGTGCCCATGGAGAGCATCTCCTGCTTGATTATGTTCGCCACCGCGTTCCGCACGCCATGGAGTTTCACTATGCGAAAGATTGCCTTGTCGGACATTATGCGCACGCAATCGTCGGACACGCCGATTGCCCTGATTTCCCTTGCGGCATCGGCGGCGGTGCGTGCAGCAACGAGCTTGGCGCGGTACACATGCACACCTCACTTTTGCCTGAAGAGCACGACGCGCCTGTCTATGTCAAGGAGCCCGGATTTGGCGACAGCCTCCACGCGCGCGAAAAGCGTGTTGAATGCGATGTAGGAGCCGGATATCCCAAGCGCGAAGAGGAGCCTCTCGAACGCCACAATCGGGATGAGCATCATCCAGAACGCAGGCGTGGTGGGGAACGAATATATCCAAATCACGCCGCCTATCGCGTGCGCGGTGAACGTGCTTCCGAGCGAGCGCAGGAGCAGGTGCTCGGGCAGCGCGAGCGCGATTGCGGGGATGAGCCAGTAAAGCGAGTA
>JBAZBT010000032.1:0-9655 GCA_041671345.1 Candidatus Micrarchaeia archaeon | reverse complement strand
TATTGCTTGCCAGAAGAGGTTTCTTTAATTGTTGCGCACAGGAAACCATCAGGTGTGAGCATGCGTTTTGCATTTGCCCTGGTTTTGGCCGCCTGCGCGCTTTTGCTTGCAGGCTGCATGGGCGGCGGCAGGGATGGCAGCCCTGAAAATGCCGCGGCCGGCAATGGAAGCGGGGATGCCGGGCAGGAAGCGGCTGCGCAGCCGCAAGGGGAGCCGCCCGTGGCGCCGCAGGCGCCTGAGCCGGAAACCGCCGGGAAAAGCGGCAGCGCCGCGGCGGCAAAGCCGGAATACATCAATTATTGCTATGCCACATACTGGAAAGGCACGCTTTCCGGCGCCGGGCGCAACCGTTTCGATTACGACCGCTGCGGCGACTACAATTATTCCATGAAAATCGACGTGACATTCTCCATGCCTTTTGACCTGGCGGCATACCTTGCCGGGAAGGATTTCAATTTCATGGACTGCCCCGGCCTGCCGGAGGGCGCCGCGAACGGGAGCAGGGACATAAGCATTGCCGGGAATTTCAGAAGCGTGCGGGAAATAACGTCGCAGGTTGAAAACACCGTGGACAGGCGGCCCGACCGGCAGTCCACGTCAAGCGGCATGATGTACATAAGCCGGCCATACGGGCTGGCATTCGCCGCCTATCCCCGCCAGGATGCAAGGGCGGCGGCAAGCGGGGCAAAAGCCTATCCGCACCTTGTGGCAAGCAGGTGCACGTGGGAAGGCGGGGTGCAGGTGCAGGGGTACGGCGAGGCGCTGATTTCCGGGGCCGAGGCAGGCGGCTTTGCCGTTTCGGACGACATGAGGTCGGTGTCCGGCACATGGGCGATGAACGGCACGCTTGCGGGGAATTACACGCTGGAGCAGGCTGGCTTGCGCTGAGGCGCAAGCGGGATGGGAATCAGGGAATCGGGCGCGCTCGGGATGCCCTGCGGGCACAGGCTTGGGCACGCAGAAAGGAAGCGGCTGCGATTGCGCCGGGCGCATGATTGGGCGCGCAGAAATGACGGGGCGGCAGGGAGCGGGGCTTGGGCGCGCCCGGGATGCCCTGCGGGCGCGGGAGCGGCGGGCAGAACGTCCTGCGGTGGGGCGGGGGTTGCGCCGGCCAGATGCCCTGCGGGCGCAGGCGGAAATGGCTGCATTTAAAATAATGGGCGGGATAACTGAATCAGGGGCGATAACATGAAGATAAGGAAATTGCAAATGCTGTCGGTTGCGCTGGTGGCGCTGTCATTCGTTGCCGCATTCATCGCATACCCGTACATGCCTGCGCGCATGGCGTCGCACTGGGGCATGGACGGGGAGGTGGACGGCTACATGGCGCGCGATGCCGGCACGTTCTTCGTGCCCGTCCTCACGGCAGCCATCGCTGCCCTCATGCATGTGCTTCCGTCATTCGACCCGAAAAAGGGGAACTATATCCATTTCCAGAAGGAGTATGACGAGCTCGTGGTGGTGCTGGTGGCGTTCATGGACTACGTCTACCTGCTCTCGCTCGCATTCAACCTGGGCTATTCGTTCAACCTGCTGCAGTTCATGGCGCCGGCGTTCGGCGTGCTCTTCCTCTATGCCGGCGCAATCCTCGCCAAGGCAAAGCAGAACTGGTTCGTGGGCATCAAGACGCCATGGACGCTGTCATCCGAGAAAGTGTGGGACAGGACCCATGCGCTTGGAAGCAAGCTGTTCATGGCGGCGGGCGCGGTCGCGTTTTTGGGCGTGCTGGTGCCGAGGATGTTTGTCGCGTCGGTCGTGATAGTCGTTGCGGCGGCGGCCGCCACGTTCGTGTATTCGTATGCCGAATACCAAAAGGAGATGAAGGCCAAGAAGGGCAAGGCAGGCCTCGCCGGAAAAGGGGCGAAGGGAAAGCAAAGGCCGCAGGGGCGCGGCAAGCAGCAAGCAAATAGATAAAGGGAAAATGCCGCCCGGGAAAACGGCGCCTTGCACGAATGTTTATATTTCCGCCAATGGAAACCCCTCCATGCGGCCGATGCAGGCATTTTTCTCACTTGCCTTTTTCATCACCATAGCCTCGGCTGCCGCCAATTCCTCCGGCTACCAGGAAGGGGCAAAGCTGTTCGGGTACCAGCTGGCCCAGCAAGGCGCGGGCTTTTCAGTGGAGAACTTCACCTGCAACGGGGAGGCAGGCTACGCAATCGTGTCATACGGCGAGCCCGCTGCGTTTTTCGAATTGGGCGGCCAGCAGGAGGATTTCCCGGGCATCATCCCCGCCACCGATGCAGGCGCCATCGCGGGCTACCTGCATTGCTATTATGCGGAGCGCGGGCGCAAGCCAAGCCCCCTGGACGGGTTTTCAAAAGTGCATGCCGAGATTGCAAAATTGCAGGATGACGACGACAGGGGGGAGGCCGGCTGCCGGATACTCCTCGGCACGGACAGGACGCAGTGCGTTTCGTTTGAAACATGCCAAAGGGCGTGCTACAGCGTGACGTCGTTCTGCCAGCCGTTTGCGCTCGGAGTGGGCAGGGCGTTCGTCAACGAGATATGGATGTTCGAGAACAACAGCCGCGCGCTTGACAGGGCGTACGCGGGCGAGGGGGAGGCGTACGCAGCTTTTGCAAAGAACGCAAGCGAGGCGAACGCGCTTGCCTACCTCTCCGCGGCGAATGAAACGTTCGTGGCCGCCCAGCGGGCTGCGATGAGCCCGCTTTTCTATGATTATTCATACTGCTTCAGCCCAGACTACCCAATCTACGGCCTTTACGTGCTCAACGCCCGCGCGGCAAAGCAGTACCAGGACTCCGCGGTTTTTTACAGCATCGGCGGGCGCTCGAAGGAAATCGCAAACAGGACAATGTCCGCAATGGCGAAAAAGGCAAAATACCGCCTTCCGGAAATTGAGGAAACCGGGGGCGAAGGGCGGGCGAACAGGACGCTGGAGGGCGGCGGGGATGGCGGGCAGGCGCAGGCACAGTCGTTCGTGGCTGGCTTCCTCAATGGCATCCTTTTGCTATTCCAAAGCCTTGTGCCGCACGGCTGAGCGGCATGCTTGGCTGAAGGCGCCCATGCGCCCATCCATCCAAAGCCCGCTGAGCTGCGCGGCGGGGCGGCAAGCCGTGCCGGAGGCGCCCTTTTGCCCCTCCAAGGCAGGGCCAAAGCTTGCGCTGCGCGGCGGGGAAAACATGCCAAGGCGCGCCAAGCCGCATGCCTGGGCGCATCGAAGCATGCGCCGAGGGCGCAATCAAAACATATATAATGCTTGCAGCAATAAGGCGTGGCATGGACACGAAACAGGCGCTGGCTTTTCTTTTTGCGCTGTCGCTTCTTGCCGGCGCGGCATTTGCCGCAGAAGACGGCAACCCGGGCCTGCGCGCGTACTGCGAACGGCTGCTTGGCGCGAACACTACTTCCAATGCCACGCCGGCGCAGGGCGAAGCGCCCATCCATGTCGTGATTGTAAACATCGCCTATGGGGCAAAGCACAACGAAACCCTATCGCAGCTCAACGCGGCGAACGCATCCATCTCCAAGATGGCGCAGGACGGCCTGCCCAGCCAGAACGCGGCAGACCTGTACGGGCTTGCCAGGCAGTGGTTCGACGGGCAGGAGGCAATCGAGCTCTCGGGCGGCAGGCCCAAATACGATTTTACACTCCAGAAAATCGCGGAGATAAGCGACCTGGTGCAGGGCACGTACAGGGTGAACGACGACCTTGAGGCGCTTTCCGGGCGCATGGCTGCCGCGGATGCCGGGGCCGACCTGGCATCCACGAAATCGCTTTACGCCGAGGCGGCGCGGGAGTTCAAGGACGGCAGGGTCGAGCGGGCAAAAACGCTCATAAACCAGGCCTACGACGAGGTGACGTCCGCAGAGTCCCAGGCGGTGCATTCCAGGACAATCGGGGAATCCGCAAGAAGGACAATCGAGAATTTCCTTGCGGACAACTGGAAAACGATCGCCTATGCCGCGCTTGCGCTGCTCGTCATATTCTTCCTGTTCCAGAAGCAGATAAGGAAAGCCATGGTGAATGCGCGCATGCGGGCCCTGCTGAGGGAGCGCGGCGTCATCGAGTCCATGCTCAAGTCGCTGCAGAGGGACTATTTCGAGAAGAAAAACGTGACCGACCTCACCTACCGGGTGAAGACCAAGAAATACGGGGACATAATAAGGAATATAAACAGGCAACTCCCATTACTCAAAGAAGAGCTGAAGCGGATATGATGGTGCAGGCGCCGGCGGCTTTCCTCGACGGGAAAGCAGGCGAGGCTAATTTCGCCGTCATGAAAGGTTGATGACCATGGCAAACAAAGCAAATCCTCCCCAGGAAAAGCGCGGCAAGGCTGCAAAGGAGGACAACGCGCACATATTCACGGGCGTCCCGGGGCTGGATGCGATGCTGGGAATCGGCATACCTGCCGGCTCATCGGTGCTGATAGAGGGCGGGCCCGGCTCTGGGAAGACCATGCTTTGCCTGGCGATAGCGTCGCACCACTGCAAAATCGGGAAGAAAGTCCTTTACATGAGCTTTGAGGAGCCTGAAAAAAGGCTCATCGAGCACCTTGAGCCGCTGGACAAGGATGTCAAGAAATACATAGGCAAGGACCTGCTCAGGCTGAAGAGGTTCAACGCGCTTGACGTGGCGAGGAGCGTGGAAGCGCTGCTGTCCGAGGCGAAAAAGGAGCTCCTGATAGACGTCAACCCGGTCTTTTTCCCCGAGGACTTCAAGCCCGACCTCGTGCTCATAGACTCGCTCACCAGCATATCGTCCGCGTTCTCGGGCGAGGACAGCAGGTTCCGCATCTACATGGAGCAGCTGTTCCGCTATCTGGAAAAGGAGAACATCAGCTCCTTCCTAATCCGCGAGGTCGCAAACCCCTCGCACACGGGCAAGCAGACTTCCGAGGCAGGGGAGGCGGTGAGCTTCCTGTCGGACGGCATAATCATCATCTACAACGTGCTTTACCCGGGCGGCGAGCGCGGCACCGGCATCGAGATACTCAAGATGCGTGGCGCGGAAATCCAGCGGAAGATTGTGAAGATGAAGATAGGCGCGGACGGGATAACGGTTTTCCCGGAAGCGCAGATTCCCGCCGGCTCCACGCTTACGTGAGCTGAAAGCCTACCGCCGTTTTTTTCCTTGCTTTTTGTTTTTTTTTTGCTTTCTTTGCTTTTGCCGTTTTTCCTTCCTGGCGCCAGATTATTCCCTGCAAAATGCATATGCGGATTGCCATGTTGTTTTTTCGGCACCAGGGCATTACATGCAAAACCAGATTGGCAGGGCGCTGCTTTCATTGCGCCGTGCGCTTGCTTTCATTTTGCCTGCGCCTGTTTTTCCCTTTCCATTCTGGGCGGGCTATTTCCTGCCGCCCTTCTGCTTTTCCTTTTCTGAAAACTGCACCTTGGGCTGCGCTTCCTCGCCCGGCTTTCCCTTTCCGGGCGGCCGTGCATCCTTGCCCGCCCCGGCCTGCGCGCCCCTCCCGTGCGAATCGCCGTCTTTCGGAGCTGGCTTCAGGAAGCCGAAAAGCCCGGCGCCGGACTTCACGTTTGCCTGCGTTTCCTCGACCGCAATCGTCTCCTCTATCTCGGACAGGCGCGCGACATAGCTCTTCATCCTGTTCTCGTAGACGCCGGACTCGAGCTTGCCCTTCTGGAGATAGTCCCTCTGCAGGCCCTGCATGAGCTTCTCGAGCATCGCCTTTTCGTCACTGAGCTTGTCCTTCCTGCTGCGCAGGCTCAGGTAGTTCTTCCGCCCGGTCTCAAGCTCGACCTTGCGCTGTATTATCTTGCTGAGCCGGTCGTCATACTGCTGCGTGGAGAGGGAATATTCCTCGGTGGACAGCTTGCCGCCGCCGAAATAGTCCTTCTGCGTCTCCCTCATCAGCCCCATCACGATGTTCTCCTCGTTGGAAAGCTGGGACAGCTCGTAGCCCATCACCACGTAGCGCAGGCCCATGTAGGTGCAGCCTGCGAGGAGCATGATGGCGAAGATGGCGCCAAGCGCCGTGGCGCCGTATTTCGCAATGAACGCCTCCATGGAAAAGCCCTCCACCGACTCGAGCTGGAACGTGAGCTCGGCGTCGTTGGCAAGCTTCTGCGCGTTGGCATAGTCGCCGCGCTCGAACGCGAGGGTGGCAAGCGCATAGAGCCTGCTTGTCTGCGAGGTCTTTATGTTCTCGGCCTTTGCGTTGTCCAATTTCACCCTAAGCCCGTCCAGCTGCGTGCTTGCCGCCATGCCCGCGGTGTAAAGGTCGTAGAGGCCCGAGACCGCGTCCTTGAGCGGGCTGAACTTGTCGGATGAATAGGACGAGTTCGCCTTGGAAAACTGCACCCGCGCCTCGCCCTGGAAGATGCCCAGGCTTTCCATGTCCTTCCTTATGGCGTATGCCTGCATGAGGAGCCTGTATGCCGAGTCGCGGTCCATGTCCAGCACCTTGAGCTCCACCGTCCTCTTCTCCTGCAGATGGGACGTCGTGACGCTTTCCTCGGTGGTCTCCACAGAAGTGCCGCGTATGTCGAAGTAAAGCGTGAAGGTGTCCTCCGTGAAATACGAGGGCGCGGTCAGTTTGACCTGCACCGTCCTCTGCCCGTGCGGGGCCATGCTCGCGATGAACGCGGGCTGGACGGAAATGTACTGGAACAGGTAGCCCGAAACGTTTATTGTCACGTTTTCAAGCGGGGCGCCGAACGGGTTGGTGACGTTGAAGTCGAACGACGTGTCCTTGCCCCTCACAAGCTCGTAGCCTGCCAGCGTGGTGTAGACGTCCTCCTTCTCCTCGACCGTGAGGTTCTTTGTCACCTGCTTTATGATGGAGGTGATGTTGGGCCTGGAGATGTTCGAGGAGCCGCCGCCTCCGCCGCCGCCCCCTCCGCCGCCGCCCGAGCCGCCGCCCCCTCCGCAGCTTGCCTTGCAGGCGCCGTCCGAGCAAAGGGTGGTGCCCGCGGGGCAGCTCACATACACGCTTGCCGATGCGCTTCCCGAGCGGTTCTCAGCGCATATCGCCGAGATGCCAATGGTCCGGCTGCCAAGCTCTGCGGACGACGGGATGGATGCCGTGATGCTGGAAACCGCGAGGCTTCCCGCCACGATGTCGCCAAGCGGGTCGGCCCCGCTGCCCGATGCGACGGTCCAGTCTGACGGGAGGGACCAGGTGAAGTTGGTGGACGTCGCGGTCTCGTTGCCGATGTTCTTCACCCTGCCGGAGAGCGCCACGCTCGCGTTCCCGCGGGAAGCGGTGGCTGGCACGGTGATGAAGTCAAGGGCGAGGTAGGGGCCGCCCGAGTAGGAGACGAGCGAGCCCGTGCTGGCGTTGGAGCGCGGGCTTGCCGAAGCGTTGAGGGAAGCGATTGCCAGGGACACGCTGTCCTCGCTCGCCGTCGACTTGGCGGTCGCAACGGCCTCGATGGACGTGCTTGCGCCGGGCGGGAGCGAAAACTCGTAGAGCGCCGAGCTTTCGGGGGTGCCGTTGAAGTACATGAGCGACTTGTCGTAGTAGTTGGAGGTGAGGTTGAACGCAAGCGCCATGTCGCCCGTGTTGTTTATCGCGAGGTTGGCAAGCGTGGCGTTCGCCCCGAACAGCGCCGCGACCGAGAACGAGGTTGGCGAAACCGTCCAGGTCCATTCGTTGGCGACCTCAAGCGTGATGTCTGCGCTGGTGTTGCTGTTGCCCGCCGTGTCTGCGCCGTAGACCCTCACGGTGTAGTTCGCCTCGAGGCCGGGCGTGAAGTTCGCGGTGTAGTGGTACCAGCCCGCGCCTGACGAGTCAAGCGACATCGTCAGGTTGGTGAAGGTTGCATTGTCCGGCGAGTACCGCAGCACGGCGGACGTGTTGTTCATGCCCGTGTATTCCGTGAAGTTTGCCGAGAAGGATATGGCGACGCCGGGGTCGAGCCCGGGCGTGGCGTTGGGCACGTAGTTCAGCGCAAGGACCGGGGGCTTGAGGTCAGCCACCGTGAAGTTTATGCTGGTGGTGTTGGGCTGGGAGAACGCGTCGTAGACCGTGATTTCGCACGTCGCGTTGCCGGCCTGGAGGGCCGTGCTGTTCACCGTGAAATTCACCCATTCGGACGGCAGGGAGAGGCTGCTGTTCCTGGAGAATGAATAGCCCGACGAGTTGAAGATGATGGAGGCGACGGAGAGGTCTATCTGCGACTCCCAGTAGGAGAAGCAGGTGACGTTGTTGGTGTCGTTCACAGGGTATGGCGTGTAGTTTGCGAAGCTGTAGTTGGGCGCGGGAATCTCCATGTGCGAGGAATTGCCAAGCGATGCCGAGAGCGGGTTGGCGAGCGCAAGGTAGATTTGGAGCATGGTCTCGTTGTCGGACGAGTCGAACAGCGCGTATGCCGCCTTGGACTGGTAGTACGACGTGTTGGTGGCGGTGCCTGAAAACGCGCGGCGCGACATGGTGTAATAGCGGTCGGAGGCGGAGTCCGAAACCGAGGTTTCGGGCACATAGGCGCTGCTTGCGCTGATGCGCGCCATGCCGAAGCCGTTTAGGGAGATGGGCGAGGTGAAGGCGAGCCAGCTCAAATTCTGCATGCCCGAGAGGTTGGCGTTGATTGAGGGCACGGCGTGGATGCCGCTTGCGTTCTGGTAGGTGAGGTTGGAGAAATAGTCCTCCTTGATGCGGAAGAGCGAGTCGTAGTAGGAGGACCAGCCGAAGAATATCTGGGGGTTGGAGACGTTTGCCTCCAGCAGGAAATAGGGCACGCGGGCATAGGAGGTGTAGGTCAGGTTGTAGTCGAACACCTGCAGGCCGGAGAAATTCGCGGTGCCTGCAAAGGAGTGCGAGGCGAACATCCGCTGGTTGGAGAACGACGAGGACAGGCTCGGCTGGTTCTGCGCGCTTGCCAGCGGGCCGGACAGGTCCACCTCGGGGGAGAGCATGGGCGCGGATGTGCCGCCTATGCCCCTGCCGGACGGGGTGTATTGCATGCGGGAAATGGTCCCGCCAAGCGCGGGCGAGACGTTGACTGCATAGTGCATGTTGGAGAACGCGCCGCTGCTTGCCGCGAAGTCCGTGGCATAGGCGCGCGCGGGCTTGTCCACGAAGTCATAGTATATGTAATATGTCTTGTTCTCCCCCAGCGCAAACGAATCCGTGAAGAAAAGGCGCGCAGATGCCACCCTCCCGGTCGCGTTGGAATAGGCGAACGAATGGAACTGGGAGGGGATTTCAAGCAGGCGGCCCGACTGGTTGAGCACCAGGCGCAGCGAGGTGTCGTTCACGCCGAACGGGAACGTGATTGCAACGTCCACCGGCTCGGAATAGCGCACCGTGGATGAGGGCTCGCTGATGTTCAGCCCGGTCCTGCCCATGTATGCCACGCCATCGTAGTCGGTGTAATTCGCCCATTCGCCGGCGCCGTAGAAGAGCGGCTGGGTGGTGTAGCTGCCGGATGGGCCTTCGATTGTCACGTTGTACCAGCCCATGGAGCCGTTGAGGGGATAGTTGTGCCAGTATGCGCCGGGAACGCCGGACATTGTTGCGCCGGACACCTGGGCCGCCCCGCTGGAGTCGGTTATGGTGATTGCGGGCGCGGAGGCGGACGCCGCCGAGGAGGTGATGTTGGCATCGGTGCCGTTTGCAAAGTAGGTGGCAAGCGCCCCGGAGAGGTGCGCCCTTGCCGGGAATGTTGCGGTCTGGTTGAGGCCGACCCAGGGGCCGTAGTCCGCCCCGTTGCCGTGCCACGC
>JBAZBT010000031.1:0-9712 GCA_041671345.1 Candidatus Micrarchaeia archaeon | reverse complement strand
TATATCTGCATAATTTTCCTGGTCAACCTTTTCATCGTCTCATTCTACGCGCTCACGCTTTTTGACGAGAAGAAGATGGAAAGCACGGGCAAGTTCCCGAGCCTCACCGTCATCGTGCCCTCCTACAACAGCGAAAAGACGGTGAGGGAGTGCCTGGAGCGCGTGCTTGCCATGAAATACCCGCACAAGTACGAAGTGGTGCTGGTGGACGACGGGAGCACGGACCGCACGCGGGAGATCGCCTCGCAATTTCCCATCAGGGTACTGCACAGGAAGCAGAACAGGGGGAAGGCTGCGTCGCTCAACGAGGCGATAAGGCAGGCGAAAACCGAGCTGGTCGCGTGCGTGGACTCCGACACCTACCCGCCGGGGAACCTTCTCATGGACAGCGTGCCGTACATCGCGCCGGGAATGGGCGCCATGACTTTTTACATAACCGTGAGCAAGCCGCGCACCATCTGGCAGAGGATGCAGCAGATGGAGTATTTCTTCTCGTTCGGGGCGTTCCCCTACCTTGGCGCGAAATTCAACGCGGTGCTTGTGACGCCCGGCCCGCTCACCATCTTCAAGCGGAGCGCGCTTGAGAAAATCGGCGGCTTCGACGAGAACAACATCACCGAGGACTTCGAGATGGGCCTCAAGCTCCACAAGTCGCACTACCAGATAGGCTACCTGCCGATCAACGTGCCAACCGAGGTGCCGCCCCATTTCTCAGGCCTGATGAGGCAGAGGATACGGTGGTACCGCGGCACCATGTTCAACCTCGCGCTCTACAAGGAGCTCCTCTTCAACGACAAGTATGCGGACGTGGGCACGTTTTCCTTCCCGGTCACCGCGGCGTATGTGCCGATAACCATAGTGTCTTTCTTTTTCGTGCTTGCGCGGGGCGCGCGCTTCGCGTATGAAAGCGGGCTGCAGGCGGCGCAGTTCGCAGCATACGGGCAGGTCCCGTCCCTTGCGTTCGACCCGCTTTACATAAGGGCGGACGCGCTCATGTTCCTGTCCTTCCTGCTCACCTATGTCTTCTTCCTTTGGATAAGCCTGTCGCTCATCAAGGAGAGGCTGGACATCGGGAAAGTGCCGGGGCTCCTGATGGTGATATTCGTCTACCCGTTCGTGAACGCTGGTTTTTATGTTTATAGCCTGTACAAGGAGATGCGGGGCAGTGATTTGCAATGGTGAACCTCAAGTACGCGATGGCGGCCATCCTCATGGTCAACCTGTTCTTCATCACGCTTTCCGTGATTGACTACATGGACATGCAGCGGCTGCTGCGCTTCTCAAATGACTTGGCATCGTTCTCCACTGAGACTGCGGACCTGGAAAGCGCGGTGGCGCTCCTGCGCGTGGAGCAGCCAAGCGCGGAATATTGCAGGATAATAGACACGGCATACCAGCAGAAAATCACCAAGACAAACGGCCTGATGGAGCGCATGCTCGCGTACGAGAGGGCGAACATGTTCGCCGAGTTCTTCGCGCTCAAGCGCCAGTTCCTGCTTTCCAACATCCAGCTCTGGCAGGTCTCCCGGATGGAAAGGCAGTACTGCAACGCCACGCATTCGGACGTGCTGTACATCTACTCGTCCGACCCGTCGTGCAGCGAGTGCCAGGTGCAGGGGAAGATACTGGACTCCGTCCGCGCGTCGTGCCCCAATGTGCGCACGTTTGTCATGGACATAAAGGAGAGCATGGCGACCCTGGACATGATACGGATGAAATACAACATCACGTCCGCGCCCACGCTCGTGGTGGACGGGCAGGCGCACGCAAAGGTGCTGCCCTCCGACGAGATAAAGCGGCTTGTTTCGTGCCAGTGATTCCGGGTTGATATCCCATGGCGCATTGCATAATAGGCGGGACTTTCACTTACGTGCATGCAGGCCACGCCAAGCTCCTTGTGGAATGCGGCGAATTCTCACGCATCACCATAGGCCTGACATCGGACAGGTACGTGCGCGCGCACAAGATTTACCCTTCCTTTTCCTATGAGAAGCGCCTGGCTAACCTTAGGAGGAACCTCGCGCACAACGGGCTGCTGGCGCGGGCAACGATTGTGAAAATAGAGGGCGAGAGCGACGTTGCGGACAGCGTGGAGGCGGATGCGATAATCGTGAGCGAGGAAACGGTGCAGGGCGCGCAAAAGATAAACGCGCTCCGCCGCAGGAGGGGCCTGCCTGCCCTCAAAATAATTTCAGCCCCCCTTGCCTATGCGGACAACCTCAAGAAAATCTCGTGCGCGGACATTTTCCATGGAAAGACGGATGTGAGGGGGAAACTGCTCCGCCCGCTAAGAATACAGGCAGGCACGGACAACCCGACAAAGCTGGCCGGGGCGAGGACCGCGCTCGCGCGCGTGTTCGGCAGGAAATTCGCCCTGCGCGGGCACAAGGAGGATTCGCGCGTGAGCCACCACCCGTTCGATGCCGAGACTTTCAGGGGCGCGGAGAACCGTGCGCGCGCTGCATTCAAGCGCTCAATTGGAAAATGCGACTATTCGCTCGGAATAGAGAGCGGCCTGTTTGAAATCAGGAAGGGCGAGTTTTTCGACATCACCGTCTGCTGCATGTTTGACGGGGAAAAGGCGACATTCGGGACAGGCGCGGGCTTTTGCGTCCCTTCCTGGGTGGCAAGGAAAATCAGGGGGAAGAGCGACCTGTCGGCAGTGATGGCAAAGCTTGCAGGGGTGGAGGGCATCGGCAGGCGCCAGGGCGCGCTGGGCTGGTTCTCGGACGGCGTGATGCACCGTGCGGACCAGGTTGAGCAGGCGGCGGCAAACGCAATGGTGCCCAGGATTGCGCAGGCAAGGAAGGGCATCAGGTACTGACATTGCGCCGAACAAAAACGTGCGCAAATATATGTTCCAGCAAACATAATATGCAGCAAAGCGCGCTTCTTTCTTCCACGTCGTGAAAGCCACATCGGGCCACAAAAGCCTTATATATCCGTCCCGGGCGGGAGCCGGGGATCCCTTTTAAGCACGGCGCGCGGCATCAAAGCGTGCAGCAGGGTATATGTTTTCATAAATGGTGAAAACAGGATTAACCACTATATATAAAAAGTGTTCGGTCAAGAAAAAAGAGGAGAGGTGGAGACATGAGGTATAACGCAATTCTGCTCGGGATAATGATGGCGTTTTCGCTTGCTTTTGCAAGCGCCTATTCGGTCGTCCCATTGACATATGCCGCGCTTCCTGCAGACAGCTATCGCGTGGCAACGCAGCCTGGCGATGCCGCCTGCGCAGCCACCTCGTCCGGAGACTTTTCATACCAGAATGCAAAGATTATACAGATTGCATCCAACAAGCCCATTTTCGGAGGGCCTGACGACGCCCTTTCAGGCAATTACTATTTCAGCAAGGTGCTCTTCGACCCGATAGGCCTTACAGGCAACGGCTCCACCTCGCTCAACGGGACATATTATCAGTCCGCAAATACCGCCCAGTGGGCGCCGCGCGCCTTCTGGAAGGTGCCTGGAAGGGACTGCTGGAACTGGAATGATGTCATATTCACTAACCCGATGATTGGCGTGAAAGTCGCCGGCGACCCTGGAACAACGTGGGGTTTCCTCAGGTTCGAGGATGCCCTTATTTCCGGAAGCACCAGGCACACCATGGCCCTGAACGAAGGGATAGGGATTGGCGGCGCAAACACTGCAATAGAGTACATTTCAAACTCAAGCTACCCGACCATGAGGTTCAGGGAGAATGACAACGCGCCCCAGCAGGTATACTACCTTGGATCGATGGGGGGAAGCTATGTTTCCTACGAGCCGACTTTCATTACCGAGCGCGGCTCGCGCTGGCTCTCTGTGGGGACAACCGACGCGACTGCGCAGGTTGCGACCAAGTTTGCAAAGCCCTCGTTTGTTTTCAGGACGTCAGAGCCTCCGGTCGGCTCCACCGGCTGGCCGCAGTACACGCTTGAGACATTGATAACAGACACCGTGGACAGGACGCCGAAGAACAGGCAGAACACGCTTCCAGAGGACCAGTACCCCTCGATGCTTTCAGACCCGGACACGGGAGGCGCGATAACCTCGCCCCTTCGCTCGGTCGAGCAGGGCACCACGATTGCCAGGAACCTTTTCAGGATTGGAGGCGGCGAGTACGCGCCTTTCGCGGACTACGCAGTGATTGACCAGCAGTCATCCCTTGGCCCTTATGTCGAGAAGCAGGCATACTGGGCGGGCACCAAGCCAAACGGGGTGATATATGACTCGGGCCTGAAGGACATTGTGGTGAACAGGTACTCCGCGATGGCATCAAGCGCAAAGTTCGAGGGAAACGACTTCGGCATACCTGTGTGCACAGGAGGACTCAACGCATCAACGCCCGATGATTATACATCTTGCAGCAATTTGAGTTCCCGTACAGGCAGCCACCGCGTGGGCGTGCGGTTCCTCAACAAGGAATGGGTGATTTCCGAGATGGTGGCACCGACCGCGCCTCTTGCAAGCTCAACGGCAGCGATTAACGGCGGGCGGATAAGGCTTGCCCATGAGAGCAAGTACGGCATACTGAACACTATGGATGACTCAATCCTGCACGCAGGGTTCGACAGCATTCTCCTTCAGTCCGTGCAGGCTTCAAGCTCGTGCGGCGCAGGCTACAGCGTGACGATCAATCCGCTTGGCACGAACAACCAGACGGTAATGTGCATAGGAGACATCTGGCACGGAATCACGGTCTACAGTGCGACCCCGGGCTCCCCGGGCAAGGCGACACTAGGCGGCTACAACAGAATGTATCTCACGCCTGGCCAGAGCCTGGAGGGAACCAACCTCACCATGGTCTTCAATGGGACGGTTGCCATGTCATGCCCGAACAATGCGCTCGGAGCGAAGATTGCCTTCTATTATGGGAGCCAGCTCGCAGGCACCGATGCGGTATGCCCTGACCCTGCCGTGAACCACACGTTCATGGGGTTGACCTACACCCTTTTCAACACATCCAATTCGGTGATTGAGGAGGCCGACCTTGGAACCTACAATGTGCAGAGCCTGCGCGTGTACACGCCAAGCAGCACGGTGCTCCAGTCCACGCCGTTTTCAGTAAGGCTGAACAATGTCCTGCAGTCCTACCAGACATACGGAGGCATGCAATACCCTGCGCTGGTGGACGTGCTGGACACCAACATGAATGTGATCGGACAGCTACAGATTAACCCCGGCACGACATACACATTCACGCAGAGCGGAACGAATAACCAGGTGAAGATACACGTGTACCAGACGCACCGCGGCATCAAGGGATTGGATATGAGCTGGGCAGAGGTTGCAATATACTCGGACGAGATCTGGTTCCAGGACAACATGCGCTACAACCTTGTGTCCTCGCAGGACCCTGACAAGGACTTCAAGGTGTCGCTTTTGTGGAAGAACCGCGGCTACACTGGCGGAAGCTCGAGCACGGTGGCGGACTCGCTGCGCGAGATTGTGGTCTACAACACCGACGGCTTGGAAGGCAAGACGCCAAGGGGGGGAGTGTTCAACTTCCTTAACAGCCAGCCTGCGTTCAGGTTTGCCTACGCGGGCATAAACGTGATAAAGGACGTGAAGATTGAGCCTGACCCGCTTCCAATTGACAGCGCCCAGAAGGGCGTGAAGGAGGTTGCGGCGGTGAAGGACGGCGCGGCGCAGGGGGCGGCGGCAAAGCCATCCGCCAAGCCATCGAAGTAGCCGTCTTTTTCCCTTTTTGTTTTTTGCCTTTCTTTTTCCGTTTCCCAGCCCTTCAAAACTAGCCTTCCTTTTCCGCCTTTTCAAGCATCTTTCTCGCTTTCGGAAGCATTTCCTTCTTCTTTTCCTGGTGCGCCTTCAGCCATGCAAGCATGTGGGGGACGTACTTCTGCTTGTATTCGCCAGTCAGGAGCCTGCCGGTCACCATGTCCTGCTTCATCTCCTCAAGAAGCGAGTCGTCATCAATGAAGTGGAAGCGCGCGAGCTCGTAAAGCACGTCCTTTTCTATCTCGCCGCCAAGCCGCTTTTGCTCCTCAGCCGTCGCGCGCCCGCCCGTGAAGGCGCCCATGAGCTTTTTCTTCGCAACCTCGGGCGTGTCCGAGAGCGACAGCGTGGATGCCGGGTCGCGCTTGCTCATCTTCGTCTCCCCGCGCAAGCCGCGCATGGTGACATGGTAGGTGGCGCATGGAAGCGTGAGCTTTTCCTTGAAGGCGATGTCGCGCGCAAAGCGTATGTGGGGGTCCTGGTCAATGCCGACCGGCACTAAAACGCGCTTGGGGCCCCCGAAGTCCTTGTGCTGCGGGAGAAGGATGTCCGCCACCTGCGTCAGCGCTGAGAAGTAAAGCGAGTAGTTCCTTTCGCCGTATATTGCGTTGAGCATGGCGGGCGTGGCGCGCTTTGAGTAGATGAATGCCGCGTTCATCACGCGCCTTTCCTCCGACTGCTTGTAGATGTGCGCGTTTTTCCCGTCAAGCCCCAGCGCGAGCAGGTCGGCGACGTTGGAAACTGCAGTTTCATGGGATTGTTCAAGCGTGAGGCCGTTGTCCGCAAACGCCTCGAGGTCGGCGATTGCATAGAAAACCTTGGCGCCGAACTTCTTCTGGTAGTAGATGAGCTCCTGCGCGGTGAGCTTGCTTCCAAGGTGGAATTCGGAGGAGGGCTTGATGCCGGACATCACTGCGACGGGCTTGCCTTTCTCTGCGTCGGAGAGCCAGTGGTCAAGCTCGCGGTGCGCAAGGATGCCGCCGCGGCGCGAAAGCAGGAAGCCATTAAGCCTATCTGAGAGCGGCGTGGCGAAGGGGGACATGCCAAAATCCTCGATGAGCTTTGCAATGTCGAACTGCTGCTCGGACGCCCAGGGGTCGATGGGAGGATTATTCATCAACATCCCCCTTTTTCGCCTTTTTCGGCGGGATGGCGCCCACCACGAAGCCGTGGGGGGTTATCTGCGCAGGCACGATGTCGTGCAGGTGGCTTGCGCCGCGCATCTTCACAATCTCCACCGCGCGCTCGCGCTTCCCCGCCCTGCGAAGATAGGACAGGTGTATTAGCCCGTCCGCAAACGATTCAACTCCGGAGATGGTGTGCGGGATTTCCTGCTCGGATGCAGGCACCGTCTCCGCTGAAATGAGCGCGGTCACCTTCCAGCCGCGCACCGCGTTCACGAAGCGCAATGTGTTCATCCTGCGCTCCTCGAGCGTGGAAAAGAGGAGGGCATAGGGGGAGATGGAATCTATCACCACGCGCCTGATGCCAAGCGTGCCGATGAGGTCGCGAAGCGCGCCCTCCTGCTCGGCGATTGCGGAAAGCTCGTTTTGCGGGTAGTCGATGAAGACGATTTTCTGCTCGCGCTCGAGCTCGAGGAGGTCCCAGCCGAAAGCCGCGACGCTCGAGTAGACCGATTCCTTCTGCGCGTCAAGCGAGAGGTAAAGCCCCGGCTCGTCAAAATCCACCGCGCCTGCCGCAAGGAACTGGGACAGGAAAATCGTCCTGCCGCTTCCGGTGCCGCCTGCCACTGCCACCACGCTGTTCCTCGAAAAGCCGCCTCCAAGCAAAGTATCAAGCCCTGGAATCCCGGACTTCACCTTGTGAGCATCCATTTTCCCGCCTCTATCTTTTCCTCTCGAACAGCTTTTTCCCAAGCTCCATGCGCTGGGACAGCTTGGTGGCATACGACTTCCTCTCGTCCTCCGAGAGCATCTTCTCCATTATGAGCCGCGTGAAATTCTGGCTGGTCTGGGAAATGTCAAGCAATGAGCCCTGCGCCTCGCCCAAGGTCATCTTCACCTCGTCAGGGCGGAGTATCTCCACGCCTATCGGCGAATACTGCGCGGCAATCCTCACAAGCGTGGGAAAGTCCGATGCCAAGAGCTTCACTTCCGCCCAGGTGGAAAAAATCCCCTCCTTCTCAATCGGCCGGTCGATTTCGCCGACCGCATAGATGACGCCGGCCTCGCGGGTGAGCTTGCCGATGAAGCCCACCATGAGGTTTTTCACGGCATCGGCCGTGGTGGCATGGAGGTCAAAATACACCATGGCAAGGTAGCCGCCTTCGCGCACGGCATCGTCGGTCATTTCGTCCACTGATTTGTCCTTTGGCATGGGAATTACCAAGGCGATATAAAGGAGAATAGCTTTTTAACCTCACTACTGCCGGGCAAGGCGGGCGCGCGGCACGAAAATGCGCCTGCGCATCCGCTGCCGGTTGGCGATGGCGCCCGGGCAACACTAATAAAAGATGTGCTTCCGTATTTTGCGCATGGGCGGCAGCAAGGAAGAACCGGAGCTTGAGGCGGGGGAAGAATTCGGAGACGGCGAGCCTGAGGAGGAGAAGCAGGCGCCATCTGCGAAAAGGAAGCCAATGCCCCAGCCTGAAAGCGGGAAGGGCAAGCGCCAGCGCAGGCGCACAGGCGACGACGAGGACGCCGAAATCGACGACTCGGAGGAAAGGCGCGCGGCAACCGCTGAGCTGCCGGAAGACATGAAGCTTGAAAAGATCGTGGCGCTGCCCACCTGGCGCGAGATGCTCATGGACCTTGTATCGACAAAGAAGCTCGACCCGTGGAACATCGACATCGTGGAAATCGCCACGGGCTACCTGGAAAAGATAAAGAAGCTGGAGATGCTGGACCTCCGCGTGCCTGCGAACCTCATACTTGCAGCGGCCATACTGCTGCGCTTCAAGAGCCAGGCGCTGCGCTTCGAGGAGGAAGTGCAGGTGGTGGAGGAGCAGACTTATGTGGAGGAGGACGCCGAGCCGTCCGTGATACCCGTGCTTGAGCTGCAGGCAAGAATCCCGCCCACGCGCATGGTGACATTGGACGAGCTTCTCTCCGCCATGGAGAAGGTGTTTGACGACCAGAAGAGGCGCGAGGAAAAGGCGCAGAAGATCGAGATTCCGACAGTGATAAACATCCAGATGCCGGAGTTCAACATCGAGGAGAGGATGGAGAAGGTGTATGAAAGGATATTGGGCGAGAAGGACTCGGAGGGGCTCGCCACCTTCTCCGCGCTCTTGCCCGAGAGGACGCCGGTGGAGATGATTGCCACGCTTTTGCCCCTCTTGCACCTCGTGCAGGACAGGCGCGTGTCCATCTTCCAGGAGAAGACGTTCGGGGAGATATTCATAAGGGTGAAGGAAGCAACGGAAGCAAAGACGGCATGAATGGGTTGATAGGAATCTGGGGCGCGAAGGCGATTGCCCCATCGTGAGTTGGTATTTATGGAAGACATTGAAGCCGAGCACATCATCGAGGCGGCGCTTTTCATGAGCAGCCGCCCGCTATCGCTTCCCGAGCTTGGAAAGCTCATTGGCGTCGCAGCGCCGGGATTCGTGAGCCAGCGCGTGCGCGCGGTGCAGGATGCCTACAACGGGAAAGGCGGCGCGGTCGAGATTGCCGAGGAGGACGGGAAGTTCTACATGCGCGTGCGCCAGCAGTACGTGCCATTCGTGAAATCATTCGCCTCGGCATCCGAAATCTCGCCGCACGCGCTAAAGACGCTTGCCTACATCGCAAAAAGCGAGGGGATAACCAAGCACGCGCTCTTCCTCAAGCTAGGCGGGGGCATCTACGAGGACGTGAACGAGCTTGTGGAGAGGGGGTTTGTCACCACCAAGCGCTCGGGCAGGACGCGCGCCGTCAGCACGACCGCGAAGTTCAAGGCGTATTTTGGCCAATCATAGCTGGGTGCAGGTAGGGTAATTTATAATTTCCATGCCCAATTGAATGGAAAGGTGATATTATGGCAGGTGCAAACG
>JBAZBT010000030.1:0-9951 GCA_041671345.1 Candidatus Micrarchaeia archaeon | reverse complement strand
CCGGGTCGGTGATTATTATGCTGCCGAAATCAAGCCCCAGGAGGTTCAGGCCCGCAATGGGGCTGTAGGGCCCGACAAATATGCCCGCCACAAGCACGCCCAGGACATGCGGAAGGCGGAGCCTGTCGAAAATGAGCGCGGAGAGCATGATGACCGTGATGCTTATCCCTACCGCTAATGCAGGTTCCATGGAAGCAAAAAGCAGGCTAGGTTTAAATTCGCTTGGTCGGCTTCCCGGGCGCCAGCGCTGTGCTTCAGCGCATCAGCATTGTATCGTGGAGTTCTGGCCGGCGATTACCTGCAGGACGGCGGGCGCAACCACGGATATGAGTATGCCGATGAGCGCGCCTGTGAGGGCGGATGTCGCCCATACGTTTGCGCGCGCGCGGGTCTCCGCGCCCATCATCTGGCCTGTTGCGTAGATGACGGATGCGAGGAGCACCATGAGCATGGCCGCCACAGGCACCAGGTCGCGCAGCCCCTTGCAAAGATCGGAAAGCGCGGTCTTGAGCTGGCTGGTGGGGTTGCTTGCAAACATGAAGCCCGAAAGCGCAAAGAGCGTGAAAGCGAAGAGCGTTGCCTTTCCAAATTTCATTGTCGCACCCATCATCATTTTGCGAATAAGGATTTTAAAGGGAGGGGTAGATGCCGGAGGGGGCAGGAATGCAGCACCACAAATAGCCATAAAATACAAAGATTTAAATACTGGACGCACCATAAAGAATCAACACAGGGGTGCATATATGGTGAAATCTTTTCCACTGGCAGCGCTTGCAATCATGCTTCTATTGGCAGCCATGCCTTTTGCCGAAACCTACTCGAAGAGCTATGTCTCTGACGGCTGGCTGCAGGTGACGCGCACGCTGGAGGTCGGCAAGGCCGGCGAATGCCCGCTCCTCCGGGGCGTCAGCGACGTCTGCGCAAACAGCGGGGCAAGGCAGGAGGGGGGCTCAGGCGCGGTTTTCACGCTCGTGACGCTTTCATTGGAAAACATCGGCACCATGGACAAATCGTATGTAAATGTCGGCGAGAGCCTGTCGTACGTGCCCTCGGGCGCTGCGATTTCGTTTTCCCCGAGCCCTGCGCGGTTCGACGGGAGGCAGGCAGTGTGGGAGGTCGCGGAGCTCAAGCGCGGGGAAACCGTGAACGTCACGTACCAGTTCGGCGCGAGCGTGGGCGAGGCGGCGGCAGGCAGGATTCCGGACGCGGCGGCGATTGCAGCGCCAAGCACGGCGATGCTTTATGCGCCCTCCAGGGTCCCCCTGAACAGCACGCTCACGCTTTCCCTCAAGACGCTGGGGGGCAGCCCGATTTCAGGCGCGAAGATAGTGGTGGACTACCCTGACGGGAGCAGGCAGTCCGTGCGCACGGACAGCTCGGGCACGGCGAGCCTGGTTGCGGCCCATATTGGAAGCTACACATACTCGTCAGAGGGCTACAGGCTTTACCAGCTTGTCTCCACGGTCGCGTACGACAGGAGCGCGGAGGAGGCGAAGGCGCCTGCAACCGCAGCAAGCGCGGCAGACGCCGGCATATTGCCCGCCTTCATGGGCGCCCTCCCGATATTCGCAATGATTTTCGCAATCGCGGTGGTTGCGCTCATCGCCTACAATTTCCTCTCGGCAAGGCGCGAGGAGGAGGATGCGAGCGGGCCGGCGCCGCAGCTTGCGGAGCAGCAGGCGAAAGGCGAGGCAGGCATGAATTATTCCCAGAAATTCACATTCGGCACGGAAGACGAGCACCAAAAAAACCTGGACGACACCACGCGGCGCATGGTGGAGAGCCGCAAGAGGCGCATGCAGGAAAACGGGCCGGCGCCGCCTGTTGAGCAGGAGGGGGGCCCATCCGAAACGGCCGGCATGGGGAGCGTGGAGGAAAGCCTTGCGGCAGGCCGCATTCCCGGCGATTCCAGCGGCTATGAAAAGACAGTGGCAAACGGGGACATGGATGGCGAGCTTGCCGAGCTTGAGAAGAACGCGCGCATAGCCGGCGAGGTGGCTGAGCAGGAGAAGGAAGTGGAGAACATGCTCGCCCAGCTCGAGGACATAAGGAACAAGCTGCGCGCGGGAAGGGGCGGTGGCCCCGATGACGAGGGGGAAGCGCCAAAGCAGCCCAAGCCGCCCGGGATGGCAGGCAAGGCGGCGCCTGCGCAAAAAAGCCGGGCAAAGCCCCCTGTGAAGCAAAAGCCCCGCAGGAAGTGACCGCGCTACGGGGCGGCGCACGCCGCATCCTCGTTCTTGGGAATGGCCCCCGGCAGGCACTTGCCAAAGCTTGTGCCGCACGGGTTGCACACCATATGGCCTGACGAGCAGCTGTCGACATGGCACCCTACTTTTTCCCCCGGGGAGCAGACTTTTTTCAAAAGCGCGCACTCGGAGAACAGGCCGCCCGCGCATTTGCGGATGCCCGGGCAGCCGTTCCTTTCGCATTCCTTTGTCTCGTTTGCAGCGCACGCGCGCGCAAGCACGGTGAATGCAAGCGTGGAATTGCAGCCTTTGCCCTGGGCGGAAAAAACGTGGCTGCCCTCCTGGAGCAGGAAAGGCGAGGACAGGAGCGGCGAGCCGTTCCCGAACCATGCCCCGTCCAATGAAACGCCGAACTCGCCGCACGCCGAAACCGCGCGCAACGACGCAGTGTTGCCGGACACCAATGGCCCGCCCTGCAGCGAGAGGGAAATTCCGCCTGCCGGCTGCGCCCCGCTGCCGCCCTGGAAATCAATGGGAAACCCCCCTTCCTGCTGCGGCGCGGCGCCAGGCTGGCCTGGAAGGGATGAATAAACCGCCAGGATGGCAGCGCATGCTAGAAGGATGGGAATGATGAATGCACCCGCGCTTTGTTTTGCCATTTTTCCAGCCCGCCACCTGCGCGCCGCTTATCAATAGGAAACGCCAAAGCCCGAAGCGCCCTGCACGAGCGCCCGGAGGGCCTGGGCAGACAGCGAGCCGAACAGGGTTCCGCGCCTGGCCCCATGGGAGATTTCGCAGAGGCGCGGCTTGCCGCCCGGCGCAACATTCATGCCGGACAGGCGCGCCGCCGCGGCAATTGCCGCGTCCTTGCCGCCAAGCTCGTCTATGAGGCCTATCTTTTCCGCCTGCCTTCCCGTGAGTATGCGCGCGTCCAGCACCTTCTCAAATGCGGCATGGTCGAGCCTTGTGCCGCGCCCTTCCTCCACCGCCTGCCTGAAGGAGAGGAAGCTTTCGTCCACTATGGACTGCCAGACTTGCCTTTCCTCCTCGGAGATTGGGCGGTCGGGCGAGCCCATGTCCTTCAGGCTGCCCGTCTTGAAAGTGGTGCTGTTGACCCCGAGCTTCCCCATGAGGCCGCTATAGTCCGAAAGCGTGGCGCGCGCGCCTATGCTCCCGGTGAGCGCGTCGGGGTTTGCCACGATGTAGTCCGTGCCTGCCGCCGCATAATAGCCGCCCGACGCCGCCATCTCGCGGATGAATGCCACCGATGTCTTGTTCAGTGCGCGCACCGCCGCATGCACTTCCTGGCTTGCCACCACCGAGCCGCCAGGCGAGTCGATGAGGAGAAGCACCGCCCGCACGTCATCCCGGCTTCCGGCATCGGCAATCTCGTCCGCGATGGCCTGCGACCCCTTCTGCTCGTCCGTGAAAAGCGAGGACGGGATGTCCGCCGTGGCGAGGGCGCCGCTAATCTCCACCACGCCGATGCAGCCTTCGGACGGCAAGAGCGAATACGCCGCAAGCACGATGGCTGCAAGCAGGAAAAGCCCGCCCACCACCGCCACCAGATAGTCGTTTTCGCGCGCTTTGCCAGCCATGTTTTCCCCTCCCGCCTGTGCTTTGCCAGCCATGTTTTCCCCTCCCGCCTGTATTTGGTTGGAGAATTAATAAACTTCCTTGCTGAAAAGTCCGCATGGACGCCGCCGTATGGGTAATCGAGCTTGTGCTCCTCATCCTTCCAGCCTATTTTGCAAACTCCGTGCCCGTGGTGCTTGGCGGCGGCGCGCCGATTGACGGCGGAAGGAAATGGAAGGACGGCCAGAGGCTGTTTGGCGACGGGAAAACGGTGCGCGGCTTTTTCGCAGGCGTGATTGCGGGAGTGGCAGTGGGCGCGGTTGAGGGCGCATTCCTGCCAGGCACCGCCTGGGACATATACGGGGCCGCGCTTGCAGGGGCGGGCGGCGGCTTGGCCGGCGGGGCGCTTGCGGGCGCAGGCGGCGGCTCGGCTTTTGCAGGCATTGCCGCCGGCGGGGCGGGAACGTACGTCCTTGCAGGATTCCTGCTCGGGCTGGGCGCCATGGCGGGCGACCTGCTAGGGAGCTTCATCAAGAGGCGCCAGGGGCTGTCGCGCGGCAAGCCCTCGCTCGTGATGGACCAGCTGCTTTTCCTCGCGCTCGCCCTGGCGTTCGCGTACCCGCTTGCCGCAGGGCTTCTCACGGCCGAGGCCGTGCTTTTCCTCGCAGTGCTCACCTATTTCGTCCACGTGGGCGCGAACGTGGTGGCAAACAGGCTGGGCCTGAAGAAAGTGCCCTGGTAGGCGCATGCGCGCCCGCAGGCATGCAGGGCAACCGCGCAGCGGTGGCAATTGATTTTAAGCTAGCGCGGGCAAGACATGCCCATGGAATTCGCGGACGAAGTGGTGCGCGTCAAAAAGCCCCAAAGCAGGCTGATAGACGCCCTTGCCGAGCAGTACTCGGCCATCGCATTCAAGTTCGGCTACCTTGAGGCCCAGTCCCCGTGCTGGCTCTACTTCATGAGGAAGGAAAGCGGCTGCGCGGCGTTCGAGGTCCAGTTCGGGAACATTTCCGAGTTCAAGTCGTCTTTTTCCAGGCTGGTGAAATCAGGGGCGGAGCTTTGCTTCATGGTGACCAGCTCGCGCGCGCATACCATGCGCCTCGAGGAGGCCCGCGGCCTGCTTCTCCGCAACTTCGAGATAAAAAAGCAGAAATACGTGCTCATCGACATCGAGACCGGAAGGCACCTGCGCGTGAACTTCGAGTGGGACAGCTTCGAGCAGAAGCTCTCCTCGCCCAACGGGAACGGAAGCGGCGGGGGCGAAGAGCGCCGCGCGCCGCTTTTCCGCGAGCAGAGGAGGAAGAAAATCTACGGAAGGCGCGGCGAGCACAAGGAGCAGGACTGACAGGGTTTTTGGCCGGGCTGGCGCTTGAGCGGAAGCGGAGGGCGCGCGTGCTTGCCATTTTAAACCTAGGTGCCAAAACTGGTTTGGTGGGAGAATGGCAGCTGTTCCGGTTTCTCAGGGGCAATATCTCGTTTCGCTTGCCCGGCAGTCCATAGAGGGTTACCTGGCAGACGGCAAGAAGGCGGCGCCAAGCCGCTCGGATGGCGCGCTCTCAGAGGAACGCGGCGTGTTTGTCACGCTGGAGACGCATCCCGCGCACGAGCTTCGGGGCTGCATCGGCTATCCGCTTCCCGTAAAGGAGCTGGCGCTTGCGACCGTGGACTGCGCGCTTTCCGCGGCATTCGAGGACCCGCGCTTCGCCCCGGTGGAGAAAGCCGAGCTTTCCAGGCTTGTGGTAGAAGTGAGCGTGCTTTCCGCGCCCGAGCTGCTCCGCGTGAAAAAGCCCGAGGAATACGTGAAGAGGATAAAGGTGGGCAGGGACGGGCTTATCATCCATTATGGCTATTCGTCCGGGCTATTGCTTCCGCAGGTGCCGGTGGAATGGAACTGGGGGGAGGAGGAATTCCTCTGCCAGTTGTGCGAGAACGCCGGCCTGCCGCGCAACATGTGGCAGTCGCCCTCTGCGAAGATTAGCTCTTTTAGCGCGCAGATATTCTCGGAGAAAACGCCGGGCGGCGAGGTAATCCAGAAGAGGCTCATACGGTAAATGGCGGCAGCGGTCGGCGCGCCAAAGGTTGGTTGCATGGAAGTTGCAGTCCGGAAAACAAGGGAAGGCGCTGAGCTTTTGGGCAGCCTGCCGCCCGAGATTGCAAACGCAGCTGCGCTTGAGATTTTCCCGCTTCGCGACGGAATCTGCCTTCTTTCGGTGAAAGGCGCGATTGGCGGGCACGCGCCCCAGGCAGGGCTTTCCGAGCCGGAGCGCGCGCTTGTGAAGAAGCTGCTTGCCATCAGGTTCGAGAAGCGCACGCCGTCGGACGTGGACAGGACGCTTTCCGGCGCTGAAAAGGCCGTGCTTGCAGCCCTTTTGGAAAAGAAAGTGGTCAACGTATTCAGGAGCAGCAAGTACGGGAACGGGGTGTACAACGTCTCGGACGCCATATTCGGCGCCACGCGGGATGCCTTGCCGGCCCATGAAGCAGGCGGCGCGCCCCAATCAGGCGCCCAGCTGCGCGCGCCCTCCCCATTGTCAGCGGGCAAAGCTGCATCCGCCCCGCCGCGCCCATCCCCCCCGCAGTACGACCCGCTCTCCAAGGGCTACCTCGTGCTTGAGAACGAGGGCGATGCCCGCCAGCTGTCAAGCGCGGTTGCGGAAAGGATTAAGGCGGGCGAAGTCGCCGGCCTGCGCGCGTTCGACAGGAAATACTATTTCATCAGGAAGGATTTTGCAATGCAGCACCAGCCCAGGATAATGTCCTCGCTTGAAAAGGGCGACAAGACATCGGACGAGCTTGCGCGCGCGCTTTCGCTCCCGCCAGAGGCATGCCTTGCCATCCTCCTCCATATGGCGGAGGAAGGGGAGCTGCTGGAGAAAAACAAGGGCAAGTTTGCGCTTGCCTGACGCGGACGTGGGAATATGTTCAGGATACGGGACCCATTGCACGGGACGATTTCGCTTTCAGCCACCGAGGAGAGGCTCCTTGACTGCTGCCAGATGCAGCGGCTGCGCGGCATACGCCAGCTTGCCACCGCCTATCTTGTTTATCCGGGCGCAAACCACACGCGCTTCGAGCATTCCATCGGCACGCTTTTCCTTGCGGACAGGATGTGCCGCGAGATGGGCCTTCCCGAGGAGAAAATCGCAAAGGTGCGGGTGGCGGCGCTTTTGCACGACATCGGGCACGTGGCATTCTCCCATGAGTCCGAGGCGGTGCTCAGGGGGAAGCTCGGCTCGCACGAGGAAGTTGGGATGCGCCTGTCGCTCCACGGGGAAGTGGCGGATGCGCTGTCACGGGAATTCTCGCCGCGCGAGATTGCCGACCTGTGCGGCACGCCGCTCGGCAGCGTGATAACCTCGGACATAGGGGCGGACAGGATGGACTACCTTCTTCGCGATTCCCATTACACAGGGGTTGCATATGGCGTGATTGACACGCAGAGGATTTGCACGAGCGTCTCCCTGGGAAAGCACGGGCTGCTTATCCGCGAGCGCGGGCTGGAGGCCGCCGAGAGCCTGCTGGTCGCGCGCGTCACCATGTTCTCCACCGTTTACCTTCACAAGACCGTCCGCATCGCCTCGCGCATGCTGCAGCAGGCGATAATGCTGGCATTGGAGGACGGCACGCTGGTGGAAGACGACTTCCTTTCCTTCGGCGACTCGCAGGCGCTGGATGCGCTTGTCAACTCGCCTTGCGCGCACGAATACGCGGCAAGGATAAGGAAGCGCAGGCTGTTCAAGAAGGCATATTCCGCCCCCATTGCAAAAATGCAGCTGCCCGCGCGCAAGGCTGAAGACGAGCTGTCCGCCTCATGCGGCTGCCCTGTGCTTGTGGACATCCCAAACCTCTCCACGCGCGCGCACATGCTTCTTGAGAAAAAGAACGGGAAGACCGTGCCCCTTTCGCGCGAAAGCGAGCTGGTTTCCGCGCTCGTTGCCATGCAGTCGCACAGGCTGGAGGCGCTTGTCATGTGCGACGAGCGGCATGTGGCGAAAGTTGCGCGCGCGGCGAAAAGGCTGTTCGGGTAAAGGCAGCTGCCGCTAAGAAGGAAAATGTTTGCCAGCCTGCTTAAACGCTTCCGCGCAGGAGCGTGTCGATTATCTTCACAATCACTATGAAGATTGCCGAGAAGAGCACCACGCCGCGCGGGTTGAACTTGAGCCCGCCTAGGTTGGTGTTGGAGGAAATCCCCATTATCCCCGCAGCCGACTGCGGGCCCGATACAGATAGCCTGTCCACGCTCATATCGGGGTCTGTGAGATTAAGAGTTTAAAAGGCTATTTGCCCCAAGCATTTGCATGGCAGGCTTGTTCGGAACATCGGGCATCAGGGGCGTTTATGGCAAAACGGTCAGCCCTGCGCTTGCCATGCGCGTTGGGAATGCTGCCGCCTCAAAGGGCGGCAAATTCATCATTGCGCGCGATGCGCGCGCCACTTCGCCGGCGCTTTCCGAAGCTCTTGCCGCAGGCGCCATGTACGCAGGCGCAAGCGTCATTGACATTGGCTTGTCCCCAACGCCATTGCTCGCATATGCCACCGCGCGCGAAAAATGCGCGGGCGCCATGATAACGGCATCGCACAACCCGCCGGAATACAACGGCATCAAGCTGTTTTCTTGCGGGATGGAATTCACGCGCGGGCAGGAGGCGGCGGTGGAAGCCGCGATTGAAGGCAATGGGAATGCGGCAGGAAGAGGCACGGCTCCGTGGAATGCCGTGCAATGGAACGAAGCCGGGCAGAAGGAAAGCAAGGACTATTCGCAGGAATTCATCCATTTCCTGCTGACGCAGGCGGACACCCCATCGATAGCTGGCAAAAAGCCGCGCGTGCTGGTGGACGCCGGCAACGCGGCAGCCTCGAAAGTTGCGCCTGCGCTCTTGCGCGCGGCGGGCTGCGAGGTGGTGGAGCTTTACTGCAACGAGCCGGGAAAATTCGCCAGGGACCTGGAGCCGAAAAGCGGGACGCTGCAGGAAGCCGCAAAGCTCGTGGTTTCGAAAAAGTGCGACCTGGGAGTGGCATTTGACGGGGACGGCGACCGCGCGATTGGCATTGACGAGTTGGGAAGGGTGCTTGGGCTTGACGCCCAGCTTTCGATTTTCTGCGCGCACTTCCTGAAGAAAAGGAAGGGCACGGTAGTGAGCACGGTGGAAGCTTCGCTTTGCGTGAAGGAGACGGTGGAAAAGGCGGGCGGGAAGCTCGCCATAACGCCCGTGGGCAGCCTGCATGTTGCCAGGCAGGTGAAGGAAGCGCGCGCGGTGTTCGGAGGCGAGCCTTGCGGGGAGTATGTTTTCCCATCATCCACCCCCTGCGCGGACGGGCTTCTTGCCGCGCTTACGCTTGCCGAGATATTCTGCACAAGCGGGAAGCTGTCCGCGCTTTCGGATGCCGTCCGCACGTATCCCATGGAGCGGCGCAAATACAGGTGCGAGGGAAAGGATAAGGAAAAGGCAATGGCTGCGCTGCAGCAGTCGCTCAAGTTTGAAGGCGCAAAGCTTTCAGTGGTGGATGGGCTCCGCTATGATTTTTCCGATGGCTGGCTTTTGGTGCGCCCTTCAGGCACAGAGCCGGCAATGCGCATTACATGCGAATTCCGGGAGAAAAAGAAGCTGGATGAAACCATGGCAATTGCGGAGAAAGCCGTCCTTGCGGCGATTGCCTGACATCTTGTTCTTGCCCTGCGGCTGCACGGCGCGGGAAATTTAATAAAGTGGCATGGGCATAATGGCAGCATGGCAATCAAGAAGGCAGTGGTGCTATCCGCTGGCGAGGGCAAGCGGCTGCGCCCGCTCACCTACACGCGCCCAAAGTGCATGATTCAGCTTGCAGGCAAGCCCATACTCCAGCATGTGCTTGAGAACCTCAAGTCGGTGGGCGTGAGCGATGCCGCGGTGCTGGTCAAGTACAAAAAAGAGACCATCATCGACTACTTTGCAGCGCACCCGATACCGGGCATGAAGCTGACATTCATCGAGCAGGGCGACAATTACGGCACTGCGGCAGCTTTTGGCTATGCCGAAAGCTTTGCAACCGACAGGTTCTTCGGGGTGGCAGGGGACATCATTTCCGAGCCCGAGGCGCTCAAGAAGCTTGCGGATGGCGCGTCAGGCGAGGCAACAGCCGCGCTCCACGCAGTGGATGACGCGCGCGAATACGGCACTGCGGTTGTGAAGGCAGGCAGGATATCAGGCTT
>JBAZBT010000029.1:0-9960 GCA_041671345.1 Candidatus Micrarchaeia archaeon | reverse complement strand
TTCCGATCTCTCACCACGAGGCCGTATTTCTTCTCAGGCGAAAAGCCCACGATGTCGGCGTTGATGACGCCCTCGTCCACCTCGTACTTGTCAAGCACGTCGTGCTTCGATTCGTAATAGTGCGAAAGCACGTTCCCCACCTCAAGCACGCGCTTGCCCTTTGCGGCAAGGATTGCTTCCCACGCAACCGGCACCTCGACGCAGCGCCCGTTCTCCCAGGTCATGTTGTAGGGGTGGTAGAAGCAGTCGTATTCCTTGCCGGCGAACGCGAACTTGCGGGGCTGCTGAAGCGAGTATTTCGTGAAATTGACCGCCGTCCTTGCGGCATAAGCCGGCGTTTTTGCAAGCCACACCGCGCGCTGCCCGAGGGTTTTTTTCTTTTTCAGCTGCCGCAGGTGGAATGACGCCTCCACTGTGCGCGACGCCTTGCGCGCGGACATCATTGTCGCATACACCATGTTCTTCGCGAGCCTCTGAACATGCCCGCCCCTGTCCTTCTCATTGGCAAGCTCGTCGGGGTACTCGAAAAAGCGGGCATAGTTCACCAGCCGCCACATGCGGGTCCTGATGTGCTTTTTCGCGCGTGCGAACGGGGTTTTGCCCGGCCACGGGTCTGCCTGGAGCTCCAGAAGTTTCCTGCGCGCCTCTTCCGCGGCAGCCATGTCCATGCCGGGGTTGATGTCGGTCTCGCTTATCCTGCCTTTCCAGAAAAGGGGCAGCTCGAAGAGCAATATTTTCATGTCGGTGCCGTGCAGCCTGTCGCGGAAGCTGTATTTTTTCGCAAGCGGGTTGATGTTCACCCAGCCTTCGCGGTAGTCGGGATAGCCGTAAGCAATCCTTATTTTCCCATCGAAGAAGCCGGCCGGGATGAAAAGCGGCGGGATGGTGTCGTCAGGGTTGCCAAAGCCCAGGCGCGCAAGGTGCGAATACCCGTCAAAGTGCGAGCAGATTTCCTTCTTGGGGATGACCAGCGCCTGCTCGTCCACAGGCACGTGCGTGTAGACGTTCTCCGAGCGGATTATCCTCATTTTCCCCAAATCCTTGCTGCAGAACCAGTGCTCCAGCAGCCCCACGTTCACTATCTGGATTGCGTGGTAGCATCCGCCTTTGGCGATTGCGACGATGCAGTCCTTGTTCTCGCCTTCCGCCTTCCAGTTTTCCATGCGGTAAAGCGAATGCGGGTTCACCGCGCTTCGCCACTCCGAGAGATGGGAGTACATCACGGACACGAACTTGTGCTTTTTGCGAAGCTCCTGCGCCTGCGCCAGGCACGCCTCAAGCGTGGCTGTCTCGCTTGCAAGGAACGGGTGGTCCACGTTGCCTGCGTAGAAGACCCACTCGTCGCCGAGCTTCTTGATAAGGTCTATTGATTCGCGGAACTTCTGCTGGCTGTCGCTCCTGCCGCGGATGATTGTTGCCCTTGGGAAAATCCCCAATACGTATTCCTCGAACTCCCGCTCCTTGGACTCGTCCTGCAGGCTGTACTTGATTATTACGTGCGACCACTTGATGTTGGCATAGCTGTCAAGCGTGTACTTGGCGACATCAAGCCGGTCAGGCATCCTGTATGCCGCGCACCCCTTGCGCACGTCCTCCAGGCCCACCATGAGGCCCTTGTAAAGCACCTCGTTGGTGATGTAGTTGTCGAAGTAAAGTATCATGCATTGCACCGTTCAGACCCGAATTATCACGCCCTGCCCCGTGGGGAGCGGAAGCACGCACGTGCCATGCTTTTCCGCAAAATCGTCAAACGCCTTCTTGGTTTTCCCAAATGTCGGGAAGCCGTAATCGTCGGATATGATTACGCCGCCGATTGGCATCTTTGCCCAGAAATGGCTGGCGGCGGCTATTTCCGGGGCGGGATTGTTCATGTCAAGGTGGAGGTATGCCACGCGCTCGGAGGGCACCTGGGGGAAAACGCCGGGCGCCATGCCTTTCACTATGACTGCGTTCTTGAAAGGCGCGAATGCCCCCACCACGGCGTCGTATGTAGGCTCGTAGTGGCTTGCCTTGAAGTTCGCGCCTTCCTGCACGGTGCCTTCATAGGTGTCAAGCAGGTAGAATTTTTGGTCCATGCCCGCAAAGCCGATGTATTCCATTGCCACGCGGGACAGGAAGCCGCGGTACACCCCGCATTCCACAAAGTCGCCGCCGAGCGCCTTGGCATGCGCTGCAGCCCAGCAGATGGTCATGGCGCGCCAGCGCATGCCGGTGGGGGTGCCCACGGCGTTCTTGGCAGCTGCAATGGAATAGGCGTTTGCAAACCGCGCCTCGTCCACGAATCCGCAGTTGTTTATGGTCGCAAGCCCGTCCTCGCAATAGGTCATCTTTCCCTTGAGGGCCCAGGATGCCGGGCGGATAAGTTTTTTGATATCCATGTCAACCGTCCTTTTTCGCAGGCGTGCCTTGCTTGCCCGCCTCGCTCCTTTTCACCTGCCCGCCCGCCTCCTCTTTTTTCTTCGGCCTGCCAGCCAGGGCCCTTCCCGCCACGATGGCATGGTAGATGGCTTTCTTGGCAGCCGCCTTCACCCTGCCCTCGGTTGTGGGCTCGCATTCGTCCAGCACTTTCTCCAGGCTCTCGGGCTTGTCGGACCAGAGCTCAATCCTCCTCTTCCACCTAAGCGTGCCCTGCGTCGCCACCCATGCGGCCTTGTTCTTGGCTTTCCTGAGCGAGGCCAGGGGCGAGCTTTTCCATGCCGCTCTCCTGCGCTCGAGCTCGGCGGCATAGGCGCTGCGCAGGCTTTCCAGGTCGGCGCCCGGGTTGATGTCGAGCTTCTCGATCCGCGTTTTCCAGAAAAGCGGGAAGTCCTCAAGCGAAAGCCGAAGGTCGGTTCCGTCCTTGTCCTGGAATGAGTATTTCTTCGCGGCAGGGTTGACATTGAGCCAGCCATCGCGGTGCCCGCCATAGCCATACGCAATCTTCATTTTGCCCTCGAAAAAGCCAGGCGGTATGAGAAGCGGGGGGGAAAGCTCGTCGGGCTTTTCAAAGCCGTGCATGGCAAGGTGCGAATACCCGTCGAAGTGCGAGCATATTTCCTTTTTCGGCACCACCACCATGTGCTCGGGCAGGCTGATGAATATTTCAAGCGAGTCCGAGCGGAAAAAGCGCATGCGCTTTTTCGAGATGTCGGCGCTGAAGAACCAGTGCTCCAGCAGGTCAAGGTGCACCACCTGGATGGCGTCAAAAAAGCCGCCTTTCACCATTGTCCACGCGCATACGCTGTCCTCGCCCTGCCTCGCCCAGCGCCGGTCATGGCGCAGCGAGGACGGGTCCGACGCGCCCAGCCCCTCGAGCATTTGCGAGAGCTGGATGGAGACGAACTTGTGCTTTTTGCGAAGCTCAATCGCCTTTTCAAGGCAGTGCGCCATTGTTTTTTTGTCCGGCCCCACGAACGGGTGGTCGTTGTTGCCTGCGTAGAAAATCCATTCGTCGCCCATGGTGCGCAATAGCTTGACAGACTCCTGGAATTTTGCCTGGGAATCGCTCCTGCCTTGGATTATGATGGCGTTGGGGAAAAGCTTCCTCACTTCAGCCTCAAAGTAGCCCGCCTTGCCCTTGTCCTCGATGTCGTATTTCACAAGAACCGCGGACCAGTCAAGCGCAGCATAGCTTGCAAGCGTGTAGAGGGAAATGTCGAGCTTGGAGGGCATGTGGTAGACCGGGGATGGGCCCTGCCTGATTTCAGCGGCCCATATCGGCACGCCGGGCGTAAGCCCTGCCTGCGTGATGTAATTGTCGAAGTAAAGTATCACAAGACCAACTTTTAGCCATCCCGGCTTAAGTCCTGCTGAAAAATATTAAAAGGCATGGCGCCCGGGGCGGCAGATGGTTAATAATCCTTGGGGGAAAAGATGGATGCCGGATGGGGGATTTGGATGGAAACTTTGGGCAGCCTCGCAAAAAACAAAGTCACGCTGGTCGCGGTGTTCTACAATGAGGAGAAAAAGCTTCCCGGCTACTTCCTGAACGTCGCAGGGGTGTTTGACGACATCATCGTGGTGGACTGCTCAAGCACGGACTCCACCGCGGAAATCTGCAGGAAGAGCAAGGCAACCGTGCTTTCAAGCAAATACCGGTATTTCGAGCAGAACGTGAATTCCGCGCTTGCAAAGGTCAAAACGGAGTACGTGTTCGTCCTGGATGCGGACGAGAGGCTGTCAAGCGGGCTGAAGGGGGAAATCCGCGAGTCGGTGGCGTCTGCGAAGTTTGACAGGTACTACATGCACCGCTTCAATTACATATTCGGGAGCTTCGCAAGGCACGAAACCAGGAACGTCTGGCTCCCCAGGCTTTTTCGGCTGGGGCACGTGCGCTGGATGAAGGAGGAGCCGCACGAGACCTCGCTCATGACAGGCACGCTCACGCGCCTCCAGTCGCCCATGTACCACTACGTGCACCCGAGCACAATCTACTGGCTCAGGAAAACCGAGGATTACCTTGCGACATTGCCCTCCGAGTTTGCCAAGAAAGGGCAGAAGAAGGTGAATTTGGGGGAGCGGGTGGGGATGATTGCGCTGGTGTTCGGAAGCCACGGGTGGCGCAGGCTCCTGCTTTTCCCGGTTTTCCAGGTGTTCAACTACCTTTTCAGGCACCGCCTCGTGCTTGACGGGCGCATAGGGATAACTTTCTCATGCTGCCAGGGCGTGTATGCCTTCATAGAGGAGGCAATCCACCAGGAAGAGGCCATGAAGCAAAAAACCGGCGCGAAGTTCGACTGGGCGGATGAATACCCGGAAAAATAAGATTGGGGGGTTGCTTCCCTTTTTCCGGGGCCTGCGCCCGCGCGCACCGCCCGGCAGGCGCAATCACTTCTTTTTCGGGATGCTTTTCCACGCGTTCAGGAACTCGTCCACCGTCTTCGTGGTGGCAGGGTTGTCTATCATCTGGCGCAGGAACTTGGGCGGCACGGTGACTATGTGCGCGCCGGCCTGCACCGAGCGGTTGACGTCGAGAAGCGAGCGGATGGAGCCCGAGATTATTTCGCTTTTCGAGCCCCAGAGCCTTAGCGTGTCCGCGGTGTCCTTTATCACGATGTAGGGGTCAAAGCCCAGGTCGCCAATCCTTCCGTAGAAGAGCGAGACATAGGTGGCGCCCGCCTTTGCGGCAAGCAGCGACTGGTTGTACGACATGGAGCACGTGGCATTCGTCTTCACGCCCTTTGCCGAAAGCGTTTTCAGCGCCTTGAGCCCGTTCGGGATGACAGGCACCTTGATGACGATGTTTTTCGCCCAGGAGGCGTATATTGCGGCCTCGTCCAGCATGCCCTTGTAGTCGTTGGTGGTCACTTCCACGCTCACAGGCCCGGGCTGCAATTTGCAGATTTCCTTTATGGTGGACTCCAGGTCGTTGCCGTCGGTTGCGATGATTTTGGGGTTGGTGGTGACGCCGTCTATCACGCCCCATGAAACGAATTCCTTTATTTCCTCGACTTTGGAAGTGTCCGCAAATATCTTCATAAAAGCACCGAGCTGGATATGAAGGGCATGAATATTAAGCTTTTCGAATGAGAAGTCAGGGAGGAGAGGGCTGATATGCGCATTGTTGTTTTTGGCGGCGCGGGCTTCATTGGGAGCGCGCTTGCCGCAAGGCTTCTCGGGCAAGGCAACGACGTCACTGTTTTTGACAGCCTGTACACCGGGAAGATGGAAAATCTTGCCGCCTGCAAGGGCAGGGAAGGCTTTTCGTTCGTAAAGGGCGACATGCGGAAGCGAGACGAGGTGAAGGCGGCGGTTGCCGGGCAGGACATGGCGTACCACCTGGCTGCAAACGCGGACATCCGCGGCGGGATGGAAAACGTGCACTTGGACCTTGAGTACAACACCGCCACCACCATAAACTGCCTGGAGGCGATGCGGCGGGGCGATGTGAAGAGGATGGTTTTCACCTCCTCGTCCGCGGTGTATGGCGAGCCGTCGGTGTTCCCCACCCCTGAAAATTACGGCCCGCTCCTGCCCACCTCGCTTTATGGCGCGTCCAAGCTTGCGGCTGAGGCGTATGTATCCGCGTTTTGCGAGGATTTCGGCATGCAGGCGCATGTTTTCAGGTTTGTCAACGTGCTTGGCGCTGCGAACAACCACGGCGTGGTGGGCGACTTCATACGGAAGCTTCGCGCAGACCCGAAAAGGCTTGAGATACTCGGGGACGGCAAGCAGAGGAAGTCCTGCATCCATGCCTCGGACTGCGTCTCAGGAATCCTGTCCGGCGTGGAATCGGGCAAGGAAAAGGTGAACACTTACAACATCGGCAATGACGATTATGTGGAAGTGGACGCCATTGCGGACGAGATTTGCGGGGCAATGAGGCTGAAGGGCGTGAAGTATGAGCACACTGGCGGCAAGCGCGGCTGGACAGGCGACATGCCCTTTGTTTTCCTGGACAACCGAAAGCTGCGGGCAACCGGCTGGAAGCCTTCCATGAACTCCAGGCAGGCGGTGAGGAAGGCGGCAGAGGAGATGCTGGAAAATGGCAGGCTGGAAGACAAGCACCATCAGCATTTCTGAGGCAAGGCGCAGGGCGGAAGCCCGCGCCGGCAGGCAGGGGATTGCATGGCCGGGGGCACGGCAAGCGAAATGCGCAGGAAACATTTCTGGCACAGGTTGATTTTTTGGCTGGCAAACTAACCGCACTCATCCTTGCAGGCGGGCTTGGCACGCGCATGCGCCCGTTCACGCTTCATACCCCGAAAAACCTGATAATGGTGAATGGGCGGGAATTCCTGGATTACCAGCTGGGGCTTCTTGCAAAAAACGGGGTGGGAAGCGTGGTGCTCTCCACGGGCTACCTTGGGCACAGGATTGAGGATTATCTCGAAGGGCATGGCACCCACGGCATCGAGGTGCAGGTGTGCCATGAGAAAGAGCGGCTGGGGACGGGCGGGGCGATAATAAACTCCCTTTCGCGCCTGCCGGGCGAGTTTTTGGTCACGTATGGCGACTCCTACCTCCTCCAGCCGTTTGCCCCCGTGCACAGGGCGTTTTCCGCATCGGGCAAGCTCGCCATGATGGCGGTGCTTGCGCAGGAAGGCGGGACTGCGGAGAACAACTGCGAGATCAGGGGCGGGCTGGTGTCGCGATACCAGAAGGGGCAGAAGGCAGGCACGTTTTCGCACATGGACTACGGGCTGCTGTTTTTCAAAAAGAAGGCGTTTGCAGGCTACGGGCTGGAAAACTTTTCAACCGACAGGATATTTGAAGGGCTCATAGCCGCAGGGCAGCTTGCGGCGTTCGAGACGCGCTCGCCCTACTATGAGATCGGCTCGAAGGAAGGGTTAAGAAACTTCACAAGGTACATAAATACGGGAGGGGGGGAATAGCATGATAGTTTCACGCACACCATTCAGGCTGCCGCTCGGAGGGGGAGGCACCGACCTTCCATCCTACTACTCGAAGCACGGGGGCTCGCTTTTGTCGGTTGCCATAAGCAAGTACGTTTACATCATCGTCAACAAGAATTTCGACAAGAACATCAAGGCGAGCTACCGGAAGATAGAGGACGTCACGAACCTGGACGATTTGCAGCACCCCATTGCGCGCGAGGCGCTGCGCCTGATGGGCGTGACGGAGGGGGTGGAGATATTCTCCATGGCCGATGCGCCGGGAAACACGGGCCTGGGCTCGTCATCGGCATATTGCGTCGGGCTCCTCAACTGCCTTTACACATACAAGCGCAGGCACACCTCGCCCCAGGTGCTGGCGGACGAGGCATGCAGGATAGAGATGGACATACTCCATGAGCCGATTGGCAAGCAGGACCAGTACATGGCCGCGTTCGGAGGGCTCACCAAGCTGGACATCGGGAGGGACGGCAAGGTTGCGGTGAGCTCCCCCATGCTGACGGAGAGCACGTTCGAGTCGCTAGAGAACAACCTGGTGATGTTCTACACCGGCTACCAGCGCTCGGCATCCGAGGTGCTCAAGGACCAGAACGATGCGAGCAAGAAAGACGAGGGCACGGTGATGGAGAACCTGCACAGGATAAAGCAAATAGGCGAGGACATCTGCACCGCGCTTGGCGAGGGGAAGGTGGACGAGATGGGCCCGCTTTTCCACAAGCACTGGATGGCAAAGAGGAAGCTCTCGGGCAAGGTGAGCAACCCCGCAATCGACGGGCTTTACGAAACCGGCATGAGGAACGGCGCAACGGGAGGCAAGCTCATAGGCGCGGGCGGGGGGGGCTTCATAGTGTTCTACTGCCCCGGCGAGAAAGCCAAGCTCCGCGCGGCAATGAAAGCCGCAGGCGCGCCTGAATTCCACTTCAAGTTCGATTTTGAGGGAAGCAAGATAGTCTTCAACCCATGAAAAGCGTTTGCGGTGATGAAATGAAAAACGAAAAATACATTTCCGGGTTCCTGGCAGAGGCAAAGCAGGTGATAGACCGCATGCCGCGCGAGGACATCGACAAGGCGGTGGAGGCGCTGTTTTCCGCCTGGAAGAACGGCAGCACCGTCTTCCTAATCGGCAACGGCGGCTCGGCTTCCACCGCGACGCACATGGCGGCTGACCTCACAAAGAGCATCGCGGTCGACGGGAAAAAGCGGTTCCGCGCAATGGCGCTTGTGGACAACATCCCCATGGTGTCCGCGCTCACCAACGACAACGGGTGGGAGAACATCTACACCGAGCAGCTCATCGCATACTTCCGCCCGGGCGACGTCGTGGTCGCATTCTCGGTGCACGGCGGCGCGGGCAAGGACAGGGCGGGCGCGTGGTCCCAGAACCTGCTCAAGGCACTGCAGTACGCCAAGGACAACGGCGGGAAGGCGATTGGCTTTGCTGGCTTTGACGGCGGCGCCATGAAGCAGATGGCGGACGTGTGCGTGGTGGTGCCTGCGGATTCCACCCCGCAGGTCGAGGCGTTCCACGTGGTGCTGCACCACTTAATCGCGTTCTGCCTGAAGGAAAAGATAAAAAATTCCAGCGGGAATTTTTTAGAATCCGGGAAGCCCGCAGGCTTGCCGGATAAGATAGCGGCGTCAAAGTGAGGTGCACCTGCTTGGAGAAAAAACTTCAGCGCGCGGTTTTCCTGGACAGGGACGGGACGATAAACAGGCTGGTCTACTACCCTGACCACGGCGTGGTGGACAGCCCGTTCCTCCCGTCGCAGGTTGCCCTGATGCCCGGCGCTGCGCGCGCGATGAGGCTGCTGAAAAAGAAGGGCTTCCTGCTTGTGCTTGCCTCCAACCAGCCCGGCGTCGGCAAGGGCAACATGGGCAGGGGGGATTTTGACGCCATCGACAGGAAGCTGGACGCCCTGCTTGCAAAGGAAGGCGCGCATCTTGACGCAAAATACTATTGCCAGCACCACCCCAACGCGGCCCTTGCGCGTTTCCGGAAAAAATGCGCCTGCAGGAAGCCCAAGGCGGGCATGCTTTTTGCGGCTGCGAAAAAATTGGGCATTGACCTTGCGCGCTCGTTCATGGTGGGCGACGGGATAAACGACGCCAAGGCGGGAAGGCGAGCGGGCTGCACCACGGTTTTTGTGGGGCATTTCAAGCCCGAGCTTTGGAAATACTTCAAGGGCGGGAAGAGGCCGGACATCGTGGCAAAGGACTTGCTTTCCGCCGAGAGGAGGATTAAGTAAGGAAGGTTGTGCGCATGGCATTGAAAATCTGCGTGATAGGATTGTGGCACCTGGGTTGCGTCACCATGTGCGGCATGGCAAGGAAGCACCGCGTGGTGGGCTTTGACCCGGACGCCAAAATCATGGCGGGCTTGCTTGCAGGGAAGCCGCCCATATTCGAGCCAGGGCTGGAGGAGGGGATTGCGAAAGCCGTGAAGGAGGGAAGGCTGGAGCTTGAGCCTGACCTTGCCAGGGCGGTGTCCGGCGCGGACGTCATCTGGTTCACGTTCGACCTGCCCGTGAATGAGAAGGACGAGCCGCAGGCGGGCATCCTGGAAGGGGCTTTCGCGGATGCCCTGAAAGCCAAGGCAACTCCGCAGGCATTCGTGGTGTCAACCCAG
>JBAZBT010000028.1:0-10050 GCA_041671345.1 Candidatus Micrarchaeia archaeon | reverse complement strand
ATAATTTCGCCGCGCCACGGCCACGCAATCATCAAGCCCCAGGAGGACTATGTGTCGGGCGCCTATTATTTCACGCGCCACGACACCGAGTTCGAGCGCGACGAGGCGTGCCACCTGCTTGCGATGGCGGGGATTTCGCGCCTGCCAAAGCCCGACTGCGGCGAGAAATACTCGGGCAAGCTCATCCTTTCCATGCTGTTCCCCAAGGAGCTGAACATCAAGGTCAAATCCAAGCTCTGCAGGACCCGCGACCCCAAGGACGACCCGGACGCGATGGTGGTCGTGAAGAACGGCATACTCGTCTCGGGCGCGCTTGAGTCACGCTCGTACGAAAACGAGATATTGGAGCAGATTTTCCACTCAAGGGGGCCCGAGGCCGCGCGCGACTTCATCGACCAGTCCACGCACATGCTTCTCGACGTGATAACCGGGCACGGCCTGTCCGTATCGCTGCGGAATTACACCTTGCTGCCGGAGCACCAAAAGGAGCTTTTGGAGCAGCAGAACAGCATGAAGCGCGAAATCGAGGCCGCAATCGTGCAGTACAAGAACAAGACGCTCGAGCGCTCCCCGGGGCTTTCGCTCAAGGAGTCGCTTGAGGAGAAAATCATGCAGATAACCTCGCGCGCAAGGGAGACGACGGGGCTCATAGTCGAGCGCTCGATGGGCTATGAGAACACGGCGCTCATCATGGCGAAAATCGGGGCAAGAGGCTCGCTCCTCAACGCCATCCAGATGGCCGCCATGGTTGGGCAGCAGGCCGTCCGCTCCAAGAGGCTCAACCGCGGCTACCGCGGCAGGACGCTTCCGCACTTCAAGCGCGGCGACCTGGGCGCAGGGGCGCGCGGGTTCGTGTTCGGCTCGTTCAAGACCGGGCTTTCTCCGACGGAATTCTTCCACCACTCGATGGGAGGCCGCGAGTCGCTGGTCAACACGGCCATCAGGACCGCCCGCTCGGGTTACATGCAGCGCAGGCTGATAAACGCCCTGCAGGACATGATTGTTGTCAGCGACCTGTCGGTGCGCGACAGCAGCGGGACGGTCGTCCAGTTCAGGTACGGCGGGGACGGGCTGGACCCGATAAAGGCGAATGTGAAGACCGAAGTCATCGAGGAAATAAAGAAAGAGGAGCACGACGCTTGATCGGCTCGGTGAATGGTGTTTGATATGGTTGCAAAAAAGAATCTCATCGACGTCGGCGAGGCCGTGGGCATTGTCGCCGCGCAGTCGATAGGCGAGCCGGGCACGCAGATGACCATGCGTACCTTCCACTACGCGGGAGTTGCGGAGCAGGTGCCGACAGGCCTGCCGCGCCTAATCGAGCTGGTGGACGCGAGGAAGGAGCCGAAGAAGCCCATCATGGACATTTTCCTCAGGAAGGAATACGCCGCGTCATACGACAAGGCGAAGGAAGTGGCAAAGGAAATCGAGAGGACCACGCTTGACAAGGTCGCATACGTCGAGGAGGACTTTGAGGGCAAGAAAATCCTCATCACGCTTGAGCAGCCCGAGATGGACGCCGAGGGCGTCACGCTGGAGGAGGTCAAGAAGCGCGTCAAGGCGCTGGCCGGGGCGCACATGGATTCCGAGGGCAATGTGATCACGGTGAAATCATCCACGTCTTCGCTGCGCAACATCCGCAGGCTCACCACCAAGCTCCGCGCGCTCCACATCAAGGGCGTGGAGAGGATCAAGAGGACCATCGTGGTGAAAGGGAAGGACGGAAGCTACTTCATCAGGACATCGGGCTCCAACCTCGCGGCGGTCATGAAGAACCCCAAGGTGGAGACCGACAAGGTGTACACCAACGACGTGCAGGAGATTGCCAGGGTGCTTGGCATCGAGGCGGCAAGGAACTCGCTCATGAACGAGCTCAAGCAGGTGCTGGAAATGCAGAACCTGTCGGTGGACAAGCGCCACTGCATGCTGCTTGCCGACGCCATGACCATGAGCGGGGAGATAAACTCCATTGGGCGCCATGGGCTTTCCGGCGAAAAGGCGGGCGTGCTCGCGCGCGCAGCGTTTGAGGAGACCATAAAGCACCTCATAAACGCCGCGGTGAGGGGCGACGACGACAAGCTCATAGGAGTCACGGAAAACATCATCGTAGGGCAGACCGTGCCCATCGGCACGGGCTTGGTGAAGCTTAAGCTCAAGCTGGGCTGACGTGCCTGTTTTTATTTGTTTGTATGGACTAAGAAGACCGCTTTACAAGGTGTATTTATGGCAAGGAAAAAATCATCGGAACAATCATCCGCAATGACGTTCTCCCATGCGGTCCGCCAGTGCGTGGACTCCGGCAAGGTGGAGTTCGGCGCGAACACGGGCGTGAAGCGCGCGCTCTCGGGCAAGGCGAAGCTTGTCGTGCTCGCCGACAACTGCCCGCCCGAGCTGAAGGAGGACGTGCTGCGCTTCTGCAAGCTCTCAGGCATCCCGACCGCCGCGTTCGAAGGGACGTCGGTGGAGCTTGGGACGGTCGTGGGGCGCCCCCACCCTGTTTCGGTGCTCACGGTTTACGACGTCGGCAACTCCAACATCATGGAATACGCAAAGCAGTGATAAGGGGCTAATGGATGATTGAGCTAACAAAGGACGACATGAAGTGCATCGAGGAATTCGAGTCCCAGACCGGCGCGGCCGTGGTGGACTGCCTCATAAGCGACGCGGCTGTCGCCTTCATCGTGAAGGCGGGGGAATTGGGGCGCGCAATAGGCAAGAAGGGCGCGAACATCACCCGCGTGCGCCAGGCGTTCGCGCGCCAGGTCCTCGTGTTCGAGGACTCGCCTGACATGGAGCAGTTCATAAGGAACCTGTTCGGCAGCATCGCAGTGAAGAATATAAACGTTCATGAGAAAAGCGATTCCAAAATCGCCTATGTCACCGTCGACGAGCAGGACCGCGGCAACGCGATTGGGCGGAACGGGGACAGGATAAAGGTCGGCCGCTCGCTCCTGCAGAGGAGGTTCGGCTGCGACCTGAGGCTGGTCTCGAAATAACCATGGAGTAGCATTTACGGAGGAGTTGTTTATGGGAAGAGGGGAATTGTCGGGAAGGTCAATCAGCCGCAAGAGGCAGCGCCAGCGCTGGCTCAAGAAGACGTGGAAGCGAAAGTCGCTGCGCCTCAAGGAGAAGTACGACCCGATAGAGGGTTCCCCGATGGCAAAAGGCATTGTGATTGAGAAGAAGGCGCTTGAGCAGAAGCAGCCCCACTCCGGTCTCATCAAATGCGTCAAGATACAGCTTGTGAAGAACGGCAAGTTCGTCACCGCGTTCGCACCGCGCAGTGGCGCAATCAACTACATCGACGAGCACGACGAGGTCACCATTGACGGCCTTGGCGGCTCGCAGAGAGGGCAGATGGGCTCCATCCCCGGCGTTCGCTACAAGGTGATAAAGGTCAACGGAGTGGACCTGCAGATGCTGGTCCAGAAGAAAAAAGAGAAGCCTAAGAGATAAAACTAGCAAAAGGTGTTGTATTCATGGATGAAAAGCTATTCGGGAAGTACGATCTGAAGGAAGTCAAGGTGACCGACCCGTCGTTCGTGGCGTATGTCAACCTGTCCCCTGTCAACATGCCGCACTCGCACGGAAGGCACGCCAAGCGCCAGTTCGGCAAGTCGGCCGTGAACATCGCGGAGAGGCTTGCGAACAAGCTCATGAGGGGAGGCACGGGCGAAAAGACGTCCGGAAAGGTCATCCGCACGGACGGAAGGCTGCAGGGCAAGAAGTCCCGCGTGATGGGGATTGTGGAGGAAGCGCTCGCAACCGTAGAGGCGCGCACCAAGAAGAACCCGGTGCAGCTCCTCGTGGATGCGGCGCAGAACGCCGCGCCCCGCGAAGACTTCACCCGCGTGTCCATGGGAGGCGTGTCCTACCAGGTCGCGGTGGACGTTTCCGCATCGCGCAGGCTCGACATGGCGCTGCGCAACATCGCGCTTGCCGCAATCATGGGGGCGTTTGACAAGAAAAAGACGCTTGCAGCCGCGCTTGCGGATGAAATCGAGCTTGCATCGAAGAACGACTCCAACCTTTCCTACGCGATAAAGAAGCGCGACGAAACTGAGAGGATGGCGCGCAGCTCAAGGTAAGTTACTTTTTTTCTTTTCCTTTTTATTTTTTCAACAATCAGCGCGAGCTTTTTAAAATGATGCCGGCAGATTTCTGTTGATTTTGCATGAATAACATGTATGTTCCTACGAAGGGAGGTGAGCTTTTGCGGTTTCGGTCAAAGCTTGCCGAAGCAGGAGGCACTGTCCCGCCAATGAACATGATTATGCCTCCGTTTGGCGCAAAAGAAGCAAAGGTAGAGGCAACAAGGCAGTATTTCAAGAGGTGGCGGTGCCTTCAGGACACCCCATATGCGCCAGGCATCATGATAAGGGATAATGGATCGCCCGTTGGCAGAAACAAAGGGGACAGCAGTTTGGTACTAATTGATGAGAAATTGGGCAAGATAATAGAGAAAATGGAACAGTCGCAGGCATCCGACCCGGATGCAAAAGGCGTAATCCTGCAGCTCCCGGTGGGGCAGCTTGTCAGGACAAGCCGCGAGTTTGAAGTTTATCTTCCGCTTATGAGCATGATAGCATATACTCCTGAAGCCACAGAGAGGGGAAACGCCATAATCAAGTGGGTGCCGGGGCATCCATCGTTGGCCGTCAAAGGGGCCGGGAGGTACGTTGCCTTCAATGAGAATGACGGAAAAATTGATTTTGGCTTTGATATGTGGAGGGAGCCGCCGACTGAAGCAGGTTGCGAAAAAATAGTGAGGAGCAATATGCATACGTTCGTTGCGGATGGCAGGGCCAGCATCTATACATTGGATGCCATTCGGGAACTTCCAAAGAAAGTGCAGAGGCGGCTGGAAAGGAATTTGTTTGATTTCATGATGAAAATCGGCAAGGAAAGCGCGCTGTATTTTGAATTGATGATGACTGCCATCAATGGCAAAGTGGGCATTTACCCTGTGCAGGTTTCAGAGGTGAAGAATAAGCTTGCAGGGGTTCCTACATGGATATTTGATTCGTTCATGAACATGGGAAAACGCCTTGAGGACTCGACCGTGAAGAACAGCGCCCAGATGAGCAAGATGCTGAAAAACCCGGCGGAATATGCCCCAACTGATGATTTTGAGCGCTTGAAGGAACTTTATCGCGTTGCAATGGAAGACCCGCACGTGGTTGCCGCGGGCTTTGACGTGGTGGGGCGCGAGAAAAAGAGGTTCGGCACCATTCATTGGGCTCCGAGGGGCCTTGCGGACGTTGTTGCATTTGGAGACAAGTCTACGCTCGTGTGCTGGGATTTCGGTGGGCTGGAAGTGATGAGTCAGGCTATAGAGAAAGGAGAGGTTGCAATGGGCGGGCTGGTTGAGATCCAGAGCCACAGGGTCAACGGCACATTCTGGGGGCACGCCCACGGCGCATGCGAGAGCCAGAACATACCCGCGCTTGGAGGGGTAGAATATGTTGAGAAAAAGCTCATCGGACTCATGCCAGGGCAGGATGAAGGGGAAAAAAAGGAATTGCTTTGGAAGGGCAACTTGATACTGAAAGGGGATTTCCTGCTTGATGTTGACCAGGCAAAGCCGTTTGGCACCCTAAGAGTGGAAAGAATTGACAGTGTGGAGCGTATTGAATAAAGTTTTTCGGATGATTTTGCATGACTAACATGTATATTCCCACCAAAGGTGGCGAGCTTTTGCGCCTCAAGCGCGAGCTTGCGCGCGCAGGCTTCTCCGTGCCGCCAATGAGGATAGTGACGCCGCCTTTTGAAGCAAAACATGGCGAGATTGAAGCGGCGGTCGCGCATTTCAGGAAGATGACATCAAACAGGGGGCCCTTTCCGCCTGGCTTGATGGTGAGGAATAATGGTTCTCCGACCGGGACTGGAAAGGGGCACAGCGGTCTTCTTTTGCTGGATGAGCCGCCGGAGAGGGTGGTAGAGGCGGCAAACTATTCGCATGAGTCGGACAAGGATGCGCGGGGGGTTATCCTTCAGCTGCCGGTCGGGCAGGCGATGGGAAGCAGCTACCAGCATTTCCTGCCCATTCTCGCAGGGATTGCTTACACCGCGCCGGCATCTGTGCGGGGAAACGCGGAAATACAATGGGTGCCGGGGCATGCGGCAATGGCGGTCGCTGGTTTGGGAGAGTATGTCGCGTTCAATGGGAAGAGCATTGGATACGAGATGAAAAACACGCAATTGGTGGATTGGAAAGTGCCCAGCATGAATGACACCCGACGCCCGTTCGTAGGATATATCACATATGACGAAAAAAGGAACAAATACAGCACGGCTGGGGGGGCATGGGCCGCTGACACGCTCAATGAACTGGTCGATATTGGGCCTAAGCTGCGAAAGTCGCTTAAAGAAAGGCTTTTTCAAAGCGTCCTGAAGCTTGGCGGGGCAGGGCCGCTTTACCTTGAGTGGGCAATGACTTGCATTGGGGGAAAAATAAACCTGTTCGCGCTCCAGGTGGCGGAATATGCCGAAAAGCGCGCGGGCTTGAGGACTGAGGTCAAGAAGTGGACTGAAAACTTTGGAAACGTCCTAAAGGAAGCGCGGCTGGCAAAGACCCGGGAGGAAACAGCCCTCGAGGAGCTTTATGAGAAGGCAGCGCAGGACGAGCGCGTGATTTTTGCAGGCTTTGACGTTGTCGGGCATGACAGGCGCGAGTTCGACACCCTGGTTTGGACAACGGATAGGCACGAGGCTTGGAGGCAAGAGGGGAGGAACATAGCGATTGTTTATTCCTGCGAAAGCGGGGCGATTTCGGCCGGAGGGCCCAAGGTGGGCGGCTTGGTTGAAGAGCGCCACGGAGATGTGCACACGTTCAGGGCGCATATGGAAGGATATTGCGATGATGAGGATATTGTGGGAATAGGGACGGTGGAAGACATGAGCAGCAAGCTTCTCACGCTTTATCCTGAAAAGTTCAACGGGGTGTTTATGGCAAGCATTGTGATGAAAGGCAGGTTCACCATGGATGTGAATGCAGGCATACCGTTTGGCACATTGAAAGTAGATGGATTGGACAGCGTGGAAAAACTGAGAAGGGAGTGAGAAGCGCAGGCGTTGCCTAATTTTTATAGATTTTGTCATGATGGTCAAAGTCGAGGAAGATTACTTTCTTATTCTCCTCGTCAACTCTGAAAGTGAGCACGAAAGGGTCGATATGCACGCGGAATATGCCTGCCATCACGTTGCCAAGAGGCTCGCAATGGTGAGGGTCCTGAATGATTTCCTCTGTTTTCTTGTCAATCCTCTCAAAGCGCAGCCTGTCCTTCTTTTTCAGCTTCTTCATTTTCGAAAGGAACTTAAGGGTGCCTTCAGGCGAGTACATTTCAACCATACTCCTTTCTCATTTCGTCGAGAGAAGAAAACGATTGTGTCTTTCCTTTCATTATTTTCTTGAGCTTGCGCACGTATTCGGGGCGCACCTGGAGCCCGATTTCTCCCTTGGGGAAGTTTTCCACCACGAAATTTATGGCGTCGGACTTGTTCTTGATGCCGAAATGCGCCTTGATGATGTTGAGGAAGCGGTTGTTCTCCTCGGTCAGGTTCACGATTGCGGAAGTCATTTGCTCACCGTATTATGATTTGTAATAAAGTATTATAAAGTATTATGATTTTGCGAGAATGGAAGGGGGCGTCGCACCCAGGTTTTGCCATGCGATTTAAAAGATTAACACAACAGAAAGCATGCGGTGGTGTGATGGTGAAGACCGTGAAGAAGAGGGCGCCCCTTACCAGCGATGACATCCGCAGGATAGCCGCAGCCCCGGAAAACAACCTCCATTACGTCCTTCCAGGGCTCATCAGGGCTGAGACAATCCAAAAAGAAGAGCCAAAGCCCAGGGAAAGGAGGGTTTCGCCATACGTGCTGCCAGGGCTGTAGCCAAGGCATGGGAAGCCAGCAGGAAAAAACCGCCTTAGCGCAAGCAGGTTGGCCGCACTTACCTTTTCGGCAAGGAAGGGGGCGTGATTGCGCGCTTTTGCAGCCGCGATGGCAGCGCCGCGCTTTTCGGCTGCGCCTGAGCGGGCCGGGAGGCCTCGGCGCCCGCCCCGGGCTGCCCGGAGGACGGGGGCTTGCCCGAATTGCGGGTGAAATAGTAGGCTGCAAGCGCGCCCAGCAGGGCGACTGCAACCGCCCCAAGCACGAATGGCACGAGATTGTCGCCGCCCGCATCGCCGCGGATTATCGTTTTTGGAGCCGCAGGCGCATCAGGCTGCTTGGCAGGGGGGGAGGATGGCTGGGCTGGCACGGAGGGAGAAACGTCCTCAGGCACTGGCGGCTGCGTGATTGCAGGCTCGCCCGCAGGGGCACTCTCCTGCCTCTTCACGCTCATCGCAAAGCTTGTGAAGTTCCTGGCGAGCGAGGTCCTTATCCACTGCTTTGCGCTGTAAGTGAGCGTCTTTGACTCGCCTGCCTCAAATGTCGGGAAAGCAAATGAAACGGTCCAGCCCTCGCGGGTCGCGTATTGCGGATTGAATGTCACTTCGTTGAGGGCAGGGAAATCCGAGGGGATGGTGTCCGCAAAGACAAAGTTTGCCATGGAGCATTCGCTTCCGCCCGTGTTCTCAAGCGTGGTGGTAAGCACGGAGAGGTTGGTTGCGCTTGCCATTTCGCGGGTTATGGTGACGGGGCATGTTACGCCAAGCCCTGCGTCCACATTGATTGTGGAGGACTGCTTGATGGAGGATGCGCTGCTGCTTCCGCCCACCGAGCCGCCTCCGCTGCTGCTTCCCCCGGTGTTTCCGCCCGTGCCTCCGCCCTGGTCGGCAGCCTGCGTGTAGGTCGCAAACGCGGTGAAGTGCTTGGTCCAGATAACCATGCCGGTGCCGTTGTTCATCTTGCATTCGGAACCTGCGGAGATGTTGGCATCGGCCCATGCCTGGGAATCGGCGGCGCAGTCAGCGGTAATCCTGGTGAACGTGGAGCCGCGCTGGAAGCCCACGAGGTGGCCTGCTTTCCCGGGGATGAGCAAGCGCACCGCCTTGCTGAAGTTGACCGCATAGTCGGCAACGCCGATTTCAACCACCGCCGTCACGGTGTTGGTGTAGCCGGAAACCGCAGTCGGCGTGGCCGCGGAGTTTGCCTTTACCGCTGGCAGCTGGAGCGTGCCGTTCCAATTGGTCGGGCCCGACACCACCGTCCCGTTGGGGATGCCCATGATGACGTTGCCAAGCGAGGTGCTGGCGTTAACCGTAATCGCCGGCAATGCCACGCTGAACGCGGAGTTGCTGTAATCCGTCATGTTCAGGCGCACGTTTGTGGCATTGGGCCCCATTGTTATGTTGGCGGCCGGGCTTGAGTTTGTGACGTAAATGGTCATGTTTTCAGAGATTGCCATGCTGGCATTGAGGATGGCGGTGTTGTTTGCGCCCGTGGTTTTCACCAAAAATGAGATGGTGGCATGGCCCTGGTTGCCGGACGTGTCGTTGATGTACAATGAGAGGGTTTTCACGCCGTCCGTGAGGTTGAGGTCGGTCAGGTTCTCGCAGGACGGGATTGATACCAGGGTGCCGTTGAGGGAGTATTCGCAGGTGCCGCTATCCAGGGCAAAGCCAGTTGCGGATGCGGTGAAGTTGAGCGGGGAGGTGTTGCTGGTGAGCACGGAGTTTGCAAGCGGCAGCTGGATTGCCACGGTTGGCACGGCCAGCGTCGATGTGAGATTGACAGGCGATGCCGCGGTGTAGTTTTCGGATTCGGATGCATTGCAGGAGAACGTGTGCGCGCCGGCAGTGAGGGAATATATTGTGGTGGCGAAGCTTGGGCCGATGGACGAGTTCAGGTACGCCCCGTCCTGGTACAATGAGATGTTGGACTGCGAGTTGTCAATTGTGCAGTTTACAGTCCCGTTCTGCCCGGCAGCCCAGCTCAATGATATGTTTGCGGCTGCGGATGCCTTGGTGATGGTGGCAAAGAGGGTGGTGCGGGCGCTTGAGTAGTTCTCATTGCCAGTTGAGTTTGCGGTGAAGTTGTATGTGCCTGCTGCCAGCGTGGCGGTGTAGTTGGTGGTGCCCACCAGGGCGCCGTTTTTGTAGATG
>JBAZBT010000027.1:6469-10188 GCA_041671345.1 Candidatus Micrarchaeia archaeon | reverse complement strand
GCAATGTAGCACCTGGCGACCAATGCAAAGCGTCTGCAACGATGCAATGCAGCAAGGAGGAGATAGGATGGATGCAATAACCCAGCAAGTCACACTAGCGAAGCTCACCCCGAAGGAAGTGCATGACAAGGTGATGTCAATGGGCGTGTCGGACCTTGACGCGGGCCTCGTCGCGGACTGCCTCAACGTGGGCAAGTCCACCACATGGATGAACAACGACCCTGTTTCGGACAGCATAAACGAGAAGATGAAGGCGTTCATCGCCGAAAACGGCTATGGGTTCGAGATAACCGTGACGCCCGTGCGCTGCGAAAAGTTCATATGGGATGTGAAAAAGAGGCGCTAGCCTCTTTTTCGCAGAATTTGCGCGCCAGCGCAAATAAGATGTGAAAAAGCGCCGATAGGCACTTTTTCGCAGAATTCGTGCGAAGCACGAATCTGATGTGAAAAAGAGGCGCTAGCCTCTTTTTCGCAGAATTTGCGCGCCAGCGCAAATAAGATGTGAAAACGCGCCGATAGGCACTTTTTCGCAGAATTCACGCGGAGTGCAAATCAGATGTAAAGAAAAGAAGGTAAAGCGTCCTTAGAACAGCGCTTCCTTTTCCGAAAGCTTCCGCGGCCCCTTGCCGGGCCGGCACACAAGCGTCTTTTTCACGCCTTTTATTTCCATCAGCATGCGCGCCACCCGTTTAGCGTGCTTCTCGGCAGTATACACATGCGCGTTGGGGCCTGCGTCGAACGTGTAGCCTGCCGCTATTTTGCCCTCTGCTTCGTTGAAAGAGTACACCGCGCGCATTATTGCGCGCGAGATGTCATTCAGGTAGATTATGGGCGGAGTGGAGTCCAGCATCACCGCGTGCATGTTTGAGGACTCCTTCATTGCAAGCGAAAGGAAGGATGGGAGATTGCGCGAGCGTATGGCGCTTTTCATGCCGCGTATGAGCGAGGGCATGCGCTTGAGCCTTTCCTTGTAAAGCGCGCTTCCCGAAACAGTGAGCTGCATACCCATGTCCGAGCCTATTAGCTTCCTTCCTGCGTCAGTGATTGCAATCACGTTCCGAAGCGCAGGCCAGTGGGAGGCTGGCGCGATTTGCACGGCGTATGAGTCGCTCCCGTCCGCTTTTCTGCCCATTTTCCATTCTGCAAAGCCGCCAATGACAGAACGGCAAGCCGAGCCTGAGCCCATGCGCGCGAAGCGCGAAAGAGAGGCGCCGCTCGCGCGCAAGCCAGCCGCGCCCGCGGCAGCGCAGGCAAGCGCGGCAAAACCTGATGCCGAGGACGCTATGCCTGCGGCTGTCGGGAAATTGTTTTCAGACGCCACGCGGGCGCGTGTTTTGATGCCTGCAGCTTGGCGCACCGCGTCAAGCACGCGCGAAACGCGGGCTGTTTCCCCGGGCTTTGCAACTTTTCCGTTCAGGGAGAAGGAGTCGCGCGCAAGCGAGGGGGAAAATTCAACGGTCGTCCTCGTGCTCACCGTCTCGTCCATGGTCACGCTCACGCTTCCGTTGTAAGGAAGGTTGAGTTCCGAGTCGCGCTTGCCCCAGTATTTTACAACAGCGATGTTGGGCGTGGCGAGCCAGGTCGATTTTTGCATGTGGAAAGAAGGGAGATTGGCGTTTTTATTCGTATCTACGCTAGTCCGCGCCCCGCCTATTCGGGCTTGGGCTTCTCGCCTTGGTGCGCGCGGCTGAAATAATTGGATGCGGGGCATGCGTCCCCGTACCTGCCATTGCGCTTCGCGCGCGAGCCCCTATAGCCGCCGCGGCTGCCTTCCCATTTTGGCATCGAGCTGTCCTTGTGGGGTGGTTTTGCGTGCTCCATGGTCTTTTTTCTATTAACGTGTAATTAAAAAGCTATCGCAAGGGAGAGGGAAAAAAAGCCATCGGGGTGGCGCGATAGGTTTAAAAAATGAAGTGGGAATAAAGTGGGAATACTAAGGAAATGAAACTGGTGAGGAAATGGTGAAAACGAGGGAAACGGCAAGGAGTATGCTTCACGCTGCCTAGCCTGGCCCCTGCCCCCCTCACGAAAAAAGAGATATCTGATTTTTTGAAAAGCCGCAGGGCGCAGGAGGAGGGCGCGAAGGAAATTGCATCGAAGATGGTTGCCGATGTGCGCTTGCGGGGCTTTGCAGCAGTAGAGGAGTATTCGCGAAGGCTGGATGGGTTTGCCCTTAGCCCGGGTAATGCCAAAGTTTCCCGGCAAGAGATTGTTGATGCGGAAAGCGCCCTGTCGCCTTCGCAGCGGGAAGCGATGCTGGAAATGAAGGGAAGAGTGGAGACTTTTGCGCGCGCGCAGAAATCCGCCATGGGAGAGGTTTGCCTGGAAGGGAAGGACGGAAAGACTTCGCTTGTGTTTGTGCCGGTAGAGAGGGCAGGGATTTATGTGCCTGCAGGAAGGGCGCCGCTTTTCTCCTCGCTTTTCATGGCGGCAGTGCCTGCGGCAGTGGCAGGCGTGGAGGAAATCGTTGTTTGCACGCCTCCGCAAAAGGACGGCAATGCAAACCAGTTCGTGCTTGCAGCTGCGCGCATGTGCGGAATTTCCAATGTTTACAAAATCGGCGGGGCGCAGGCAATTGCTGTAATGGCGTATGGCATTGATGGCTTGATGGAGAGAGTGGATGTGATTTGCGGGCCTGGCAATGCGTACGTGAGCGCGGCAAAGCAGATAGTGGCAGGCGGCGGAGCGAAGATAGACGTGCCTGCTGGCCCGTCAGAGGTGCTGGTGATTGCAGACGGCTCTGCAAATCCATCATATGCTGCGGCAGACATGCTGGCGCAGGCTGAGCACGGCGCGGACAGCATGGCTTTGTGCATCTGTGATTCTGAGGATACCGCACGGAAGGTTTCGGCTGAACTCTCAGCGCAGCTTGGGAAGCTGCCTGTTGGCAGCGCTGCGCGCGCGTCCATCCCAAAATGGGGGAAAGTGCTTGTTGCAAAAAGCCTGGAAGAGGCGCTGCACGCATCAAATGAGCTTGCGCCCGAGCACCTTGAGCTTTTGGTGAAGGATGCTGCGCGGCTGCTTCCGCAGGTGAAAAACGCAGGAGCGGTGTTTGTAGGCACGGGGGAAGCGTTTTGCGACTATGGCATGTCTGGTGGCAACCACATCCTGCCCACAAACTCGGCGGCAAGGGCGTGGGAAGGGGTGAGCGTGCAGACGTTCGGGAAATGGGTGTATGTTGACATGCTGGGAAATGCTGCGCAAAAAAGGCTCGCGAAGGCGACGGCGCTCCTTGCAAGGATGGAAGGCCTGGAGGCGCACGCGCGCGCTGCCGAAAAGAGGGATACTTATGAAAAGCTGGATTGAGGGGCTGGCACGGCCGGAACTGAAGGGCGTTGCGCCATACATCAGCGACCGCGATGTAGCCGGGGAGACGGGGCTGCGGTTCGCGGACCTGAACGAAAATGCGAATGACCTGTTTGGCAGCGGGCTGAACAGGTACCCTGACCCGCAATCAGGCGCACTTGCTGGGACGATTGCCAGATATTGCGGGGTCGGCAGAGGGAATGTGCTCCTCTTCAATGGCAGCGACGAGGCGATTGACATCCTCATACGGGTGTTTTGCAGGCAGGGGAAGGACAGCGTGATGGTCCTTGAGCCAACTTATTCCATGTACAGGATATGCGCAGAGGCAAACGGCATTGAGACGGTGGGCGTGAAGCTGGACGGGAATTTCCAGCCCGACATGAAGGCGATTCTTGCCGTGGTGAAGCGCAAAA
>JBAZBT010000027.1:0-6459 GCA_041671345.1 Candidatus Micrarchaeia archaeon | reverse complement strand
CCCAAGCTCATTTTTACCTGCTCTCCGAACAATCCCACTGGCAACCTGCTGGATTTTGCACGCCTTGGGAAAATTGCAAAAAAGACGAAAGCAATACTGGTTGTGGACGAGGCTTATGCGGAATTTTCCGGGAAAAGCTTTGCGCGCGCCGCGCTTTCCTACCCGAATGTGGTGGCGCTTCGCACGTTTTCCAAGGCATGGGCGCTTGCTGGCGCTAGGCTGGGGTATTGCATAACTTCGCCGCAAATAATCAGGCTCATGCAGAAGGTGAAGCTCCCCTACAACATCAACTCGCTGTCCCAAAGGGCTGCGCTCGGCGCGCTTGGCAGGATTGGCGCAATGAGAAAATGCATGCAGGAAACCGTGCGCGAAAGGGAAAGGCTTTCCGAAGGGTTGCGCGCGCTTGGCATGAGAACGTATCCGTCTGACGCGAACTTTGTGCTGTTTGCCCTGCCAGACGGGATTGATGCAAAGGCAGTGCAGGAAAAGCTGGAGGGAAAATACTGTATACTGGTGCGTGACAGGTCAGGTCTTGTGCCAAATGCATTGAGAGCCACCGTCTGCACGCAAGAGGAGAATGATTATTTCCTGAAAAGCCTGCTTGGGGCTGCAGCAGACGCCGTGATTTTTGACATTGACGGGACGCTGGTGGATGTAACGCGCTCCTATCTTGAGGCAATACGCCTCACTGCGCAGGAGATATCAGGCAAAAAAGTGGCAATGCGGCAGGTGGCAGGCGTGAAGAGGATGCCTGGGATGAACAATGACTGGGATGCCACTGTGGAGGTGCTGCGCAGGATGGGCGTGCGCTCGTCCAGGGAGGAAGTGGTGCCAGTCTTCCAAAGATTATACCTTGGGAGGAATGGAAACGGCTTGATAATGTCTGAAAAGCCACTTCTGCAACTGCGCCTGCTCCACAAAATTGGGAAGCCGGTGGGCATAGTGACTGGCAGGCCGCGCATTGAGGCAAGAATAGCAATGAGAAGGCAGGGGCTGCCAAAAAGCGCTCCGCTTGTGGCAATGGAGGATACAAAGCTTGGCAAGCCAGACCCTGCCCCGCTTTTGCTTGCCAAAATGAAGATGGGCGCAAGGCTGCCTGTTTACATCGGAGATTCCGTGGATGACTGCGAGGCTGCTGCGCTGGCAGGCTGCGCGTTTGTTGCAATTGGGAAGGGAAAGGCAAGGGGATGGGAAACTGCAAGGTTTGCGAATGTGAATGATGCGATAAGGGGGCTGTTCATATGAAAAATGCAAAACGGAACGCAAAAATCGAGAGGAAAACAAAGGAGACGCAAATATCGCTGGCACTGTGCATTGACGGCAGCGGCAAAAGCAGCATGAGCACGGGAAACGGGTTTTTCGACCACATGCTCGCTGCGTTTGCAAAGCACGGGCTGTTTGACCTTGCGCTTTTTGCAAAGGGCGACTTGGAAGTGGACCAGCACCACTCGGTGGAGGATGTGGGCATTGCGCTTGGCGAGGCATTCTCATCGGCGCTTGGCAGCAAACGCGGGATTGCACGTGCAGGGTGCTTTGCATTTCCAATGGACGAGACGCTTTCGCTGGTCACCGTGGACTTTGGCGGGCGCTCCTCGCTCATATTCGATGTGAAATTCTCGCGCGAATTCATCGGGGATCTGCAGTCTGACTTGGTGAAGGAATTTTTCGCAGGCTTTGTGCAGGGCGCGCGCTGCAATGTGTGCGTGCGGCTGCTCTACAACGGCAATGACCACCACAAGTGCGAAGGGATTTTCAAGGGGTTTGCGCGCGCGCTTTCAGAGGCGTGCGAGGTGAAAGAAAGAATGGAAGGCGCCGTGCCTTCCACAAAGGGAGTGATTTGAATGGCGGAAACAATCAGGATTGCAATACCGAACAAGGGAGTGCTTTGCCAGCCTGCGCTTTCCATGCTTGCAAAAGCCGGCTTTGCGGCGCTTGACAGCCCGCAGGACACGCTTTGCGCACGCTGCGAGGACGAGAGGGTGAAATACCTGTTCGTGCGCGCGCAGGACGTGCCAAAGTACGTGGACAGCGGAGCTGCCTATGCGGGAATAACCGGCTCAGACATGCTCGCTGAAACCGGCTCTGCCGCAAGGCAGGTGCTGGAGCTGGGATTTGGGGAATGTGAAATAGCTCTGGCAGTGCCTGAGGCTTCCAAGGCAAAATCGGTGCGCGACCTCGCTGGCAAGAGGATTGCCACCAAGCTTCCGAACATCGCGCGCGCCTACTTGCGGCAAAAAGGCGTGGATGCGGCGCTTTTGGAGCTGTCAGGCGCGACCGAGATAGCGCCTGCAGCAAACCTTGCCGATGCGGTGATAGACCACGTGCAGACTGGCAGGACTCTTCGCGCCAACCGCTTGCGGAAAATAGGCACGCTGTCATCCTCGTCCGCCTTTCTGGCTGCCTCGCAGAAGAAGAATGCGGCGCAGGAGGAGATAATGCAGGAAATAGTGCTTTCTCTTGAAGGCGTAAAGCGCGCGCGCAGCCTGAAATACCTGGTGCTCAATGCGCCATCGGATGAAAAGCTGCAGAAGATACTTCGCGTGCTTCCCTCCATGGAAAGCCCCACGCTCATGCGGCTTGCGAAAAAAGGCGAGTGGGCAATCCAGACCGTGGTGGAGGCGAGGCAGCTTCCATCAGTGGTGCGCCGCGTGAAGCTTGCAGGGGGCTGCGACATGCTCGTCATGCCGCTTGAGAAGGTGATGCCTTGATTGCCATACTGGACTCATGCTCTGCCGGCAATGTCGCCTCGGTTGCAAATGCATTCAAGCGCGCAGGCGCAGAGGTAAAAATTGTCCGAAGGCTTGAAGGGGCAGGCAGGTTTGACGGGCTGGTGATTCCAGGCGTGGGCTCGTTTTCCACTGTGCCGAAAATAGCGGCTGCACTTGGCGGAAAAAAAGGCGCGTCGAGAATAAAGGCGCCTGTGCTTTGTATCTGTCTCGGCATGCAGGCGCTTTTTGGCTCAAGCGAAGAGTCCAAAGGCGCAGCAGGATTTGGCATCATTCCCGGAAGCGTGAGGAAGCTGAAGGGCAAGATGCGGCTTCCGCAGCTCGGCTGGAACCGAGTCAGCATTGAAAAGCAGGACCCGCTGCTTGCAGGGATTGCAGATGGCGAATATTTTTACTTTGCCAACAGCTTTGCCGCATTCCCTTCCTCAGATGGCTGCGTGCTTGGCTCCACAAAATATGGGCAGAAATTCGCCTCTGCCGTGCGCGCGGGGAATTTTTGGGGCGTGCAGTTCCACCCTGAGAAAAGCGGCAGGGCGGGGCAGATGGTGATTGGGAATTTCATTGCGATGTGCGAAAGCAACACGGCGGCTGTGCCTTCGATAGACATACTGGGCGGGAAGGCGGTGCGCCTGCGGCAGGGAAAACTGGGCACAGAGAAGGTTTTCGGAAACCCGCTTGCGCTTGCGAGGAAATATGAAAAGGCGGGCTTCAGGCGCATCCACATTGTGGACATGGAAGCTGTGTTTGGAAGGGGCAGCCAGCTTGCGCTTCTGAGGAAAATGGCGGCTGCTTGCCCATTGCTCAAAATACAGTGGGCAGGCGGCATCAGAAGCTTTGCGGCTGCGAAAAAGGCGCTCGCCTGCGGGGCAGATGGGGTGGTGGTGGGAACTGCGCTTGCTTCCTCGCCGGAAGTTGTGCTGAAGTGCTCCGAGGAATTTGGCAGCGACAGGATTTGGGCGTCGCTTGACTTTTCAGGCAAGGTGCCGAAGATGATGGTTAAGGGCTGGAAGCAAGGAACCGGCATGGGCTTACAGCAGGCAGTGAAACTTGCAAAAAAGTGCAAGGTCGGAGGGCTGGCGATAGGCGCTGTGGATATTGATGGCATGCAGGCTGGGCCTGACCTTAGCCTTCTCTCCAAGGCGCGCAAGCTCACGCGATTGCCAATTTTGCTTGCTGGCGGCATGCGCAGCCCTGACGATGTGAAAGCAGCGTGTGGCAAAGGCGCAGATGCCGCAATAATCGGCAGGGCGCTATATAACAAGAAGATAAAAATCGGTGAATGGCTATGCTAGCGAAAAGGATAATCCCGTGCCTGGACTGCGATGTCCGCAACGGCAAAGTGGTGGTGCTCAAGGGCACTGCGTTTCGGCAGCTGCGCTTCGCCGGCGACCCGGTGGAACTTGCGGAACGCTACCAGGATGCGGATGAGCTGGTACTTTTGGACATTGGCGCTACCGTGCAGGCGCGCGAAACATTCCTCAAGACAATTTCGGATGTCGCCTCGATGTGCTCCATCCCACTTTGCGTGGGAGGAGGGGTGCGCACGTTTGCTGATTTTGAATCGCGCATAAAGCAGGGGGCCGACCAGTGCGCAATCAACAGCGCAGCGCTTTCCAACCCTGCTCTGATAACCAAATGCGCCGCTGAATTCGGCGCGCAGGCGGTGGTGGTTGCGGTTGATGCCAAGCTGTCAGACGGAGAATACTATTGTTTTGCGCGCGCGGGCAGGGAGAAGACAGGATGGGAACTTCGAAGATGGCTGCGCGAAGCAGAAGCGCGGGGCGCAGGCGAGATACTGCTGACTTCCATTGACAGGGACGGCACAGGCGAGGGTTTTGATATTGACATGCTTCGCGCAGCCTGCGCAACAACCAGGCTCCCGGTGATTGCCTCCGGCGGCTGCTCATCTGTTGACGACATTGCAGAAGTTTTCCAAAAGACAGAGGCATCGGGCGCCTTGGCGGCAAGCATTTTCCACTTTGGAAGCGTTTCCATTGCTGAGTGCAAGAAGCAGCTTATGCGCAGGGGAATTGAGGTGAGGATGTGAAAGTGAAAAGTTTGGCGAGCAAAAAACAGGCAGATAACTTCGCAAGCAGCTTACGCTACTCGCCAGAGGGATTGGTGCCTACAGTAGCGGTGGACAGCGCCACGTGGGAAGTTCTCATGCTGGCATACTCAAACAAGGAGGCGGTGAAGCGCACGCTCACCTCTGGCGAGGCGTGGTTCTTCAGCCGCTCTCGCAATTCATTATGGAAAAAGGGCGAAACCTCAGGAAATGAGATGCGCGTGCTTTCGGTAAGCGCGGACTGCGATACTGACGCGCTCCTTTACAGCGTGGAAGTTCGCGGGCAAGGAAACGCATGCCACATGGGAAGGAAAAGCTGCTTTGTGGAGAAGTTTGGCAAGGAAGATGCCAAGTTCACCATCGCGCAGCTTGATGCCATCATTGCCAGCCGTTTGTCTGAAAAAAAGCCAGGCTCCTATACCGTGAAGCTTGCGTGCTCAAAAAAGCTGGCGATTGCAAAGATTCGGGAGGAGGGGGAGGAGCTTGCAGAGGCATTGGAGAAAAAAGGCAGGAAAGAGATAAACTGGGAAGCGTGCGACTTGCTGTACCACGCGCTCGTTGCAGTGCGCGCAAGGGGCATAACGCTTGCCGAGCTTGAGCGCGAGCTTGGGAGAAGGAATGCAAAAAAGAAATAAAAAAAAGCGGGAAAAGGGAAATTGGCTAGTCCCCTATTCCCTTCGGCGTCACCTTGAAGACGCACTCGCCCTCGGGCATGTTGGGGGAGTCCACGAGGCGCGCGATGCGCTTTTCCTCCTTGCCCTTGCGGAGGTATATCCTGTACGTTGCCGCGTGCGCGAGGACGTGCCCGCCGATGGGCGTGGTGGGGTCGCCGAACATTATTCCCGGGTTGTCCATCACCTGGTTGGTGATGTAAATTGCGATGTTGTGCTTGTCCGCGATTTTCTGCAGCGCGTGCACGTGCTTGTTGAGCTTGCCCTGCCTGTCGGAAAGCGCGCCTCGCCCGACGTAGTCCGCGCGGAAGTGCGCGGTCATGGAGTCAATCACGATGAGGCGGATGTTCTTCTCCTTCACCATCTCCTCGGCCTTGTCCACAAGCACCATCTGGTGGTCGGAGTTTATCGCCTTTGCCACGAATATCCTCTTGAGAGCGGCGTCGGGGTCCATGCCTGCGCTTTCGGCAAGCTGCGCGATGCGCTCAGGCCGGAAAGTGGACTCGGTGTCCACGAACAGTGTGTTCCCGTCCAGCCCGCCCTGCTCAAGCGGCTTTTGCACGTTGAGCGCCAGCTGGAAGCCGACTTGGGACTTTCCGCTGCTGAATTTTCCGTAGCATTCTGTGATGGACATTGTCTCCACGCCGCCTCCGATGAGGGCGTCAAGCTCCTTGGAGCCGGTGGTTATCCTGCCGATTCCCTTCCTCCTTTCCAGTATCTTGTCCGCCGACTCGTAGCCCATCTCAAGGGAGTCGCGCGCGGCGGAGATGGTGCGCTTTGCCGTTTCCACCCCGATGTCGGCTATCTCGTCAAGCTCGTGCGGCGAGCTGGCGGCTATCTTTTCAATGTCATAGCCTGCCTTGCGCAGCTTCTCCGCTGAGACCTCGCCCACGCCGGGCAGGTCGTCAAGCTCCTTTATCACGAGTTTCTTCTTCTGCTCGACTGGTTCCTCAGCCATAGAAGCGCTCTCCTTTTTCCTTGCCATATGTATCAACCC
>JBAZBT010000026.1:0-10253 GCA_041671345.1 Candidatus Micrarchaeia archaeon | reverse complement strand
GTCCGCGGCGAGGTGCTGCCCGTGGGCGGCGTTACCGGCAAGACCGAGGCGGCAATCGAGGCGGGCATGAAGTCCATCGTGGTGCCGCGCAGCAATGCGGAGGACATCCACCTTTCCAACGGCTTGAAGGGCAAGATAAGGATAATGCCCGTGGACAACTTCGTGGACGTGCTTTCCATTGTGCTTGCGGACTCGGAGAAAAAGCGCGCGCTCATCAGGAAAATGGCGGGCATAATGCACTTCAAGAAAAAGCGGTAGGGCGGGAAAGGGCGGCGGCAATCAGCGCGCAAGCGCCACGTAAAGCGTGAGCTCCTCGCCGGTTTCCCGGCCTTTGGCCTTGTTTTTCAGCACCAGCGCAGCGGAAACGACGTCCATCGGCCCGCCCGACGCCGATTCGAGCGCCCCCACTTCCGTCTTCACGATGCTGCCGAGCATTGCCCTGGTAAAGCAGACCCATACGTGCGCGTCGGGGTTTTTGATGGACCTGAAGCGCGCGGGCGTGAGGTTGACTTTCCCATGGGGGTGGGCGAGCAGGAGGGCGATCCTTCGCACGCTCACAGGGGGGGATGCCTTGGGGTCCACGCATATCATGGGCAGGTAAAGGACATCATCCTTGACAAGGCCGTGCACGGGCGAGCCGGCGGCTTTTGCAAGCCCGCTTGTGTAGAAATTCTTGAAGTGGCTGGACAGGGCGAACAGGACTTTTTTCCCGATGAGGGGAAGCTGCGAGGATTGCCCCGCCGGCCCGTCCGGCCCGAGAATGCCTATGCGCGCAAGCGCCATGCGCGGCTGCGCGTGCGCCGGGTGCGGCTTGTCTTTCCTGGCGGCATGATGATGGAATCCATGCGGCGGCAGATACAGCTCTTTTGACATGATGTTGAATATATTACCATTGATTTAAGAAACCATCGCAAGCGGGCGGGCACCTCGCTGCATTTAAGAAATAAATGCCCCTGATTATGGCCATGCTTAAAGCAGGCGCAATCCGCAAATTGCCCGCCCCCGGGCGGGCGGCAGCCGGAGGCGCAAGGATATTCGCCGCCATGCTGCTGGCGTCCGCGCCTTTGTTCTGCAGCGCGCAGGAGGCAAGGGGAACTGGCACGGCCCGCGCGAATGCAGGCGCCTGCGCAAATATTGTCAGGATGGACACGGCCAGGCGCGAGCCATCCGTAGCAATAGACAGCTTCAATGCCGTCTTCAGGGGCGGGATGCTTGAAATCCGCGTGAACGGGGGTTCGCTGCTGCGCGACCCGAGGGTGGGATGGCATTTCCCCGGCACCGCGCCCGTGAAAATAAGCGGGAGCGCGAAGCGCGAAGAGGGCAGGACCATATTGTACATCGAGGCGCTCGCCAGGACAGGGCAGGTGGTGATGGTCAATTACACCTACCCCGACAAGGCAGGCCTGGACAGGCAGGGGCGGGACAGGGGCGGCATCACGCACGCGCGCAAATGGTCGGAAATCTTCCTGGCAGACGCGCCCGCAAAATAAGGAATGCGCCCCGGCCGATGAACGCCAGAGCGTTCAGATTTTGCGCATCAGCGCAAAAGGCTGGGCGTCGAACTGAAAGGAGCGCCCCAGCCGAGCGTCAAGCGAAGCTTGGCGCGATTTTGCGCATCAGCGCAAAAGGCTGGGCGTCGAACTGAAAGGAGCGCCCCAGCCGATCGCTGCGAGCAGGTGCGGGCGGCGAGACTGGGGCGTTGAGCGAAGCGGGACGCCCCAGCCGAGATTCGAACTCGGATCAAAGGCTTCGGAGGCCCTCATTCTATCCATTGAACTACCGGGGCAGGCTGGACTGGCTTGAAGATGGTTCGTTATAATTAAGAAGGCTTCGGAAATCTGCAGGCCGCCAAATGCAACTTTTATTAATGGTGCGCGCGAATTATGAGCGGTGGGACATATGGCAAAGGAAGAAAAAGACGGAATCAGGCGCGTTTACCGCTCGAGGAAGAACAGGATGCTCGCAGGCGTCTGCGGCGGCATTGCGGAATATTTCGGCACGGACCCCGTTCTCGTGAGGCTGCTTTTCGTGCTGCTCACCCTCATGGGCTTTGCCGGGATAATACTCTACCTCGTGGCGTGGCTCATCATGCCAGAGAATCCGGACTAGTTTTCCTTTTTTCACCTTTCCGCTTGCCAGGTGCATGCGCTTAGTAATACTTTTAAACACTTCTATACACATTTCGCTATGGTGGTAAATTGGTAACTATTGCAGGTTCTATGAAACAATCGACCTATGCCCAGAGGGCGATGGAACTGAGGAAGCTGTGGGCCCCGGCGATTGACAACCGCCTCAGGGGGATTGCTGACCGCGGGACGGCGGAAAACCAGGCACTTGCGGATAATTTGAAAGATGAAATCAATGACAGGATAACCCGCGCCATAAAAAAGAACCCGCATCTGGCGAATCCGGCCGCCTCGTCGTGGTTGATTGCAACAAGGGTGCCAGCGGAGGGCGCCCTCAAGGAAGACTCATCGTTCGGCTCATTCTCGCCCTGCATTGCCAAGATAGGGTGCGAAAGCGTTGGCGGCGTATCGATAGACCTGCCCGCAGAGCAGGTCAAGATAAGGTATCCGTATGTCATGAAGGACGAAAGAGGGATCTACCCCCATGCATTCACCACGAGCACCGTGATGGAGATACACTTTCCAGACGGCACAAAAACAATTGCATTGCACGAGAAGAATGCGATGAGCCCGCTTGAAAAAATAGATTTCGTTGGAAAGGAAGCGATAAGGGCGTACGGGCTTAGCCAGCTTGACAATGTGCTTGCCGAATACCTGGGGATTATTGAAAAAGTGGGGCAAGGCTAGCCGAATTTCATCCTTCCCGCCAAGCGGGCGCCCTGAAGGGGGCGCCGGTTGTTTTTCCGGGTGCATGCGCCAGCTAGATATCCGCCGTGTCGCCGAGCGCGGGCGCGGTGGCGTCGAACCCTTCCAGCGCGAGCTCGTCCGCGAACTTCTGGCACGCGTCCCCGTGGATGCAGAAGACTTTTTTCGGCTTCAGCTTCTCCACCAGGCCGAAAAGCTCGGAGCGCCCTGCGTGCGCGGAGAAGTCCAGGTAGCTCCACGGGGCTTTCGGCTTGATTTTCACGCCGTCGTATTCCACGTAGCCCTTGTTGATGAGGTTGTAGCCGTTGGTGTCCTCCACGCAGTAGCCGGTGAAGATTGCGCGCGATTCGGGGGTCATCTTGAGGAGGTAGCCAAGCGCCGGCCCGCCCTGCAGCATGCCCGCGGTCGCGATTATCACGCCCGGGCGCTTGAGCACCTTGCCCCGCTCGCTCGGGTGGTGGATGGCCTTGCAGGTGCCATAGTCCTGCTGGAAGCGCTTGAAGTCCTTCACGTAGTGCGAGTGGTGGGAAAGCGTCTCGGAGACGCGCGCGCCCATGCCGTCGAGCCAGATGTCGCAGTCACGGTCGAATGAGCGGACAATCCTGATGAGCTCCTGCGTCCTGCCGATTGCGAACGCCGGGAGGAGCACGGTGCCGCCCTGGCCCAGCGTCTCCTCCACCAGCGCCTTCATCTGCATCTCAAGCTCCTTTCTCGGGGGGTGGTCTCGGTCGGAGTATGTGCTTTCGATTATGAGCACGTCGGGGTCGGCAGGCGGCGGCTCGGATGCGAATGTGGTCTTGGTTTCCTCGCCCTTGAAGTCGCCGGTGTACACCACGCGCTTGCCGCCCGTCTCGATTTCCACGAACGAGGCGCCTGGGATGTGCCCCGCCTGGTGGAGCGTCACCGAGGAGCTGCCGATTTCGTACCATTTCCTGTAGGAAAGCAACGTGGTGTTCTGGTGGAGCTGCTTTATCTGCGCCGGGCGGTAAGGGTATTCGCCGCGCTTTTCCATCAGGCGCATGGAGTCGTCGATGATTATCTCCGCCATTGCCGCGGTTGCAGGCGTGCAGATCATTTCCGGCTTGTGGTGGCGGTAAAGCGCCGGGATGAAGCCAGAGTGGTCGAGGTGCGCGTGCGAAAGCACGATATAATCCGGCTGCGCAGGCGGCTCGATGGGATACGGGGTTTCCGTGTGTATCTTGAGCCCGCAGTCCATCATTATCTCGTCTTCGCCCGAAAGCAGTATGCTGCTCCTGCCGACCTCGCCCGCCGCCCCCAGGAATGTAATTTTGTTTTTAGCCGCCATTTCATCACCGTGCAGCGGTGAATTGCGCGGCTATGTTTATGAAGTGATATGTGGCTTGCGCGCGTCGGAAGCAGAGGGAGAGTATATAAAAGTTAGCGGCGAAGGGAAGATACATGAACGAACTAACTTTCCTGGACCTGGTAATCCTGAAGAAAATAGATGCCAACTCCTCTGTTGAGAATTTTGGCAGCGTGATCAACACCTCGTTTTTTGAGACGGCAAACCTTATCGGCACCGTGAAAATCAAGGGATATGTCAACATCGAGACTTCGGTAGGCGGGATAAGCAAGGTGACAATCACCGACGCAGGGCAGGGGATACTTACGCTTGCGGAAAAGAAGGCCGCGGAGCCCATCGAGCCCCTTGACAACGCGCTCATCCACGCGCTTGCAGGCGGGGCGAAAGACCCTTCGGCGCTGCAGTCGCAGCTCAACATAAGGAGCGGGGACCTCGCATACCACATAAACAAGATGGTGGTGCAAAGCTTCATGGACTACGAGGTCCGCTCAAGCAAGGTCAACCTCATGCTCACCGAGCAGGGCTTCAACGCCACGGGCGGCGTCAAGGTGCAAGGCGTGCCGGCCGCGCAGGTGGCTGCGCAGGCTGAAGCCGCCGAAGGCGGCGCCCATGCGCCTGCGGCAGGCGGGGGGGAGAAGCAGGGAAAGGCGGTGGAAACCGGCGAGAAGGGGGACATATTCCACATACTGCGCGGATTGGAGCGCGAGGAGAAAAAGCCCGAGCATGCGAAGGGGGCGGGCAGCCAGCCGCACGGGCACGGCAAGGAGCATGAGCATGCGAAGGAGAAGAGGCATGACGAGCCGCCCGTGCCCGAAAGCCCCGAGGCCGCCAAGAGGCGCGAGCAGGCGAGGAGGAAGATGTCCAAAATCAGGTACTACCTTGCGGAGTACTGGGGCTGGATGCTCCTTGCAGTGATTGCCGTCGTGGTGTTCGCAGGCGCGATTTACTTCATGATGCAGAAAGCCGCATGAACGGATGGGATGCGGCAGGCGCGTTGATGACATGGATTTTCCACTGCTTTCAAAATACGGGATAAGCCACCCGAAGACCGAGGTGGCAAAAACGCGCGCACGCGCGGTCGGGGCCGCTGAGAGGATGGGCTACCCTGTCGCGCTCAAGATATCGTCGGGCGCAGTGCTCCACAAGACGGACAGGGGCGGCGTGCTTTTGGGGCTGAAAAACGCCGACGAGGTGCAGAAGGGGTACGAGCTTCTCATGGCGCGCTTCTCTCACGTGAAAATCGATGGCATCATAGTCCAGAGGATGGCGGGAAAGGAAGCCGTCGAGCTCATCATCGGGGGGAAGCGCGACGCGCAGTTCGGGCAGCTCATCATGCTTGGCATGGGCGGGATATTCGTCGAGGTCATGCGGGACGTGTCGTTCCGCGTGTGCCCCATCACGAGGAAGGACGCGCAGGAGATGATACTCGAGCTTCGCGCCTACCCCATACTTGCAGGCGCGCGGGGCAGGAAGGGCGTGAACCAAAAGGCGCTGGTGGACGCGCTTGTCAGGGTGTCGGGGCTCCTGCAGAAGGAGAACCCTTCCGAGTTCGACATCAACCCGCTCATGGCGGACGAGAAGGGATGCGTTGTGGTTGACATGAGGATGCTGAGGTAAGCGGCAATCCCGGATGGGCTTGTGGTATGCATGGCTGTGGAAATATCGCGGAAAGTCAGGAACCTGGATTCCGTTTTCAATCCCTCCAGCATCGCGGTCATCGGCGCAAGCCGCGAGCCCAACAAGATAGGGCACGTGATAGTGAAGAACTTCGTGGACGGGGGCTTCGGCGGGAAAGTGTACCCCATCAACCCCGCGGCGGATTCCATACTGGGCCTGAAGGCATACAAAAGCGTGCTTGCCATCAGGGAGAAAATCGACTCCGCGGTGATTGCCGTGCCTGCCGCTGCGGTGGCGGGCGCGCTTCTCGAATGCGGGAAAAAGGGCATCCGAAGCGTGGTGCTCATCACTGGCGGATTTGCCGAAGTCGGGAACGTGGAGGGGGAGAGGGAAATCGCCGCGATTGCGGAGAAATACGGCATTGCGCTCATAGGCCCCAACTGCATGGGCGTGCTCACGCCTGCAACGCGCGTGGACTCGGTGTTCCTGCCGATTTACAAGCTGGGGCGCCCGCGCGTGGGGAAAATCGCGTTCATTTCGCAGTCCGGCGCGGTGGGCGGCTGCATCGTGGACCTGGCTGCGCGCGCAGGCATAGGCATGAGCAAGTTCGTCTCGTACGGGAACGCCGCGGTGATAAGCGAGTGCGACCTGCTGGAGTACCTTGCCAATGACCCTGAGACGGAAATCATCGTGGTATATCTTGAGGGCGTGAAGGACGGCAGGCGGTTTTTGGAGGTCGCGAAGAGGATTACCCCGAAAAAGCCAATCGTGGTCATAAAGGCGGGAAAGAGCGCGGCGGGCGCAGAGGCTGCGAAGTCGCACACCGGCTCGCTTGCAGGCGCCGCCGAGGCGTACAGGGCGGCATTTCGGCAGGCGAGAATCATCGAGGCGGACACGCTGGACCAGCTGTTCGAGTTCGCAAAGATTTTCGACCAGCCGCTTCCGAAAGGGAAGCGCGTGGGCATAATCACGAACGGCGGCGGCATGGGCGTGCTTGCCACCGACTCGCTGGAATACGAGAAGTTGCAGCTTGCCAGGCTTTCCGACGGGACGAATGCTGCGCTCCGGCTTGCCCTGCCCCCTTATGCCAACGTGAGGAACCCGCTGGACATCGTGGGGGACGCGGACTCGCACAGGTACGAGGTGGCGATAAACGCCATGATGAAGGACGACAATGTGGACGTCATACTGCTCATCATACTTTTCCAGACCGCCGCAATCGACTCGGGCGTGGTGAACATCGCAATACGCGCCTCGGACCTGAGGAAGAAGCCCATAATCGCGGTGTGCACGGGCGGCGAATACACCGAGATGCACCAGAGGATACTGGAAAGCTACGGCGTGCCGACCTACGACTCGCCCTCGTCGGCCATGCGCTCGATTGCGCGCATCGTGGAGTATGCAAAGCACAAGGCGGAGAACGGGAATGGGAAGAAAAAGTAGCGGGCACCGATTTGCCATTCTTGCGCTGCCCGCAGGCTTTTGCGGCTATCTCTTTTTGCCTTTCTTGGCTTTTGCCTTTTTCACGCCAGCCGCGCGCACCCCCTTTTCCTGCGCGCGCTTTGTGTCCTTGTACAGGTAAAGCGAGTAGACATAGACGCAAAGCGCCGTGAATATGACCGGCAGCAGCACTATCCAGAGGCGCATGTCAATCGGCGAGACAAGGGAAATGAGCGCGAGCGCGCCGCACGCCCAGAAGAGCCTGCCGCCCAGGCGGTTTGTCCTCTCCCACACGCGCTCGTCGGCGGGGGTCCACTCGGCGCTCATGGGGTGGTTCTTGCGCGTGAAGGAAAGCATGTGGCCCGCATAGAAAAATATGAGCGCGATTGCCGGCACTATTATGTATAGCGGGTCGAAACTGCCCCAAAGGCCCAGCGCAGGGGCGAGCGTGGCGACATAAATCGCCGCCATCATGAAGACGAATATCACCTTGAAGCCCCAGAACTGGTCGGCGAAGTGCTCAACGCCGCCCTTGTAGACCGCCACGAAGGGGATGGCGAGGAAAATCAGGTAGAAAACCGCGGCGAGGTAGGGGATGAGGTAGAGCCCGAGCGTCTTATCCACCCAGCCGTCCGCCCTGCCGTCCGCGTCCCAATGGCTCACCATCTTGCCCTGCGCGCCGGCATGCACGAACGGCGCGGCAAAGAAGCTGATTGCGAACATAAGGGCGATTATTGCAATTGGAAGGAGTTCACGAGTCACCGTACCACCAAATCGGATTCTGCAGCAAAAATTATAAAGCACGGCTCCGATTTAAGCGCATGAAAGACGGTTTGCGCGCATTGGCGCTGGCGCTTGCTGTTGCCGCCGCCCTTCTGCTTTGCGGCTGCGCATCGGAGCCCAAGCCGGCGGAGGGCATGCAGGGCCTCGTGGTGCAGAACGCAGAGGGGGTGCTGGGGGAAGTGCAGCCTGCAAAGGCCGAGCCTACCGCGCCGCAGCAGGGCGCGGGCGGGCAGATGATAGACTGCGCCCTTTCAGTGAAGCAGCCGGCAATCGTGGCAGGCGAGCAGGCGGACATATCGCTTGGCGCGCGCTTTGCAGGCAGCGCGGTTTTCGACCTTGTGTGCGGGGACGAGTCAAGGCGCCTTGTGAGCGAGAACACGCTTTCGCTCGAGACAAAATGCAGGTTCGGCACGCCAGGCACGCACACGATAACCGTGAAGGCGGACGGGCGCGAGTGCGCAAACGCCACGGTTGAGGTCAGGAAGAAGGCAGGGGGGGCGTGCAGCATCGACGGAGCCAGCGTGGAGAGGGACCTGTCGGCGTTTTACTACAAATGGACCGTGAACTTCGACGGGTTTTCCGACGGGGACGTGCTGGCGTGGGCGTGCGGCAACACGGTTTCGAGGAAAACGCTCTCGAGCGACCCAGTTTGGGGGATGCCCAGGCTCGAGGCGCTTTCGTGCGATTTCCCCGGGCGGCCCGCGGACGATTACATAAACGTCTCGATAAGCGGCGTGCCGTGCGGGCAGGTCCCGACAAGATGATGCCCGGGCGGAAGACGGGGCGGCAGGGAGCGGGCGCGGCGCAGCTTCGCGCGCAAAAAGGGAAGCAGGGTGGGAACATGAAATTTGGCGAAAAGAACGTCGGTGAAATTGACAAGGCGGTGCGTGCGATATTGGGAATGGCTTTCCTGAGCATGTACATAGGCAACTACGCCGCGCAGCCCTGGCTGTACGCTGCGCTCGCGCTGGGGCTTGCAATGGTGGCTACCGCGGCATATGAGACCTGCCCAATTTACTCGCTTTTCGGGATAAACACTTGCGCGGCAAAGGCGAAAGGCAGGAAATAGCTTGAGCCAGGCTGCCTTCTTTTAGCGGAAAAGGCGAAGAGGAATCGAATGGCTGGCTGCGCCCTCTTTCAGGCATGCGCGGAGTGAAGGCGAAAAAACAGGCATGGCGCCCTGATGCGCTGCGCCCTGAAGACAGGCCTTTTGCCAATCAGCCAGCGAGCCGGCGCGCGCCTAGTCCTTTTTCCTGAAAAGCTTCGCAAGCTCGAAGGGCACCATGGCTGCAATCCCGGCAGCAAGGCAAAGCCCCCAGTCGGATGGCGAGAGGGGCGCCATCCTGAACAAGTCCTGCATGGGCGCAAAGTAGATGGTGGCGCAAAGGAAGAACAGCGTGAGCGCCAGCACCGCCCATAGCGACCGGTTCTTCTTCCCGATTGTCTCCATCATGGTGCGGTTGTCCGAGCGGCTGGCGAGTATGAGCGCAAGGTTGCCGAGTATGAGCGTGGAAAATGCGAGCGAGCGGGCATGGTCCTCGCCTGCCCCGCCATCTGTTGCAAGCCAGTAGACGGATGCGACTGCCGCAAACACGAAAAGCCCGCGGAGCACGCCCATTGCAAGCGTGGCGTTGCCAATCAGCTTCTCATTCTGCCGCCTGGGCTTCCGCTTCATTATGTTCTTCTCCTCAGGCTCGGCCTCGAAGACGACGGTGCAGACCGGGTCGATGATAAGCTCCAAAAACGCGATGTGCACGGGATACAGCACGATTGGCCAGCCCGTCACGATTGGGAGAAGCGCGGTGCCTGCGATGGGGATGTGCACGGAAATGATGTACTCCATCGCCTTCTTTATGTTGTCATATATCCGCCTGCCCATCCGGACCGCGCCCACGATGGAGGCGAAATTGTCGTCGGTGAGCACGAGCGAAGCCGACTCGCGCGCCACCTCGGTCCCCCTGTTGCCCATTGCAATGCCGATGGACGCCGCCTTGAGCGCAGGGGCGTCGTTCACCCCGTCGCCGGTCATCACCACCACTTCCCCGTTGCTTTTCAGCGCCTCCACGATGCGCAGCTTCTGCTCGGGCACCACGCGGGCGAATATGTCCACTTCCTTCATCTTTTTCCGAAGCTCCAAGTCGCTCATGGCGTCAAGCTGTGCGCCTGTGATGATGTCCTTCCAGTCCGGGAAGCCGGCCTTCTGCGCAACCACGCGCGCGGTGCCTGGGTAGTCGCCGGTTATCATTATCACCCTCATG
>JBAZBT010000025.1:0-10368 GCA_041671345.1 Candidatus Micrarchaeia archaeon | reverse complement strand
AGGTGGAATCGGCCGTCGATGTGAGGGTGTAAGTGCCTGCGGTTGCGGGGCAGGTGAAGGAGCCCGTGTCCTGCTGGGTGTCCTGGTAGCTAAGTCCGGGCACGCCAAATGCCTGGGGCGTGCCGCCGTTGAACTGCAGCTTGGTGGTGGTGGAGAGGCTTGCCGCGGAGCCGATGTTCTTGGTTTCCACGGCTGCGCTGAATGCCGTGCCCACCTGGGCCGAGGCAGGCGCGGTGATGGTGGAAATGTAGTCCGGCGGCAAAATGGCGATTGGAAGCGTGCAGGAGAAAGCCGCGTGCTGCGCCTTTATCTGCGCGGACTGGGGCGCGTTCGTATAGCTTAGCGTGAACGTGGACTGGGAGGGGCCGGGCGGGGTGGTGGTGGACGCCGGCGCCATGCTGCTGCCTGTTGCCGTGGTGGACCAGGCAAGCGCGCCGCAGGGCACCACTGCATTGGAGGCCGAGCGGCAGGTTGCCACCGCCACTGCGCTGTCAGGCGCGGTGAAGGTCGTCCCATGCCCGCCAGAAAGCGCAAGCGTGCAGCTTACAGGGTCGGGGCCAGGAGGCTCGGAAACCGTGAAGGAGACAGGATACGTTTTTGGAGAGCAGGACACCGTGCTTCCCGTGCAGTCCGCGCCCGCGCTCCCGAAATTCACCACGAGGTTGAATGTGTAGGCGCCAGGCGCGGATGGCGCATCTAGCTTGCCTGACACCGTGACCGGCACGCCGTTCTTCGGCACCACAAGCGGAACGTTGACATTGTAGGGCTGCGGCTGCGGCGTGGGCTGCGGGAACCAGCCCGAGGCCGCAACCGAGTTCACGCGCGCGTCCTCGCCGTTTGAGGGCGGGTTGGCCACCGTGAATGAGAATGACATCTGCGCGCCAGGCGCAACTGCGCCGGATGGCGTGAACACGGGGGTGGAGAACTGCACCAGGTTGCAGGAGAAGGGGTTCTTGACCGTGACTGTCTGCGTTGCCGCGTTGTCTATGGTGACAGCCGCGAACGCCGCGTTCTTGTACAGGTGCACGTTTTCAACTGGAGCAGGGTTGCCCCCTGCCGGCTGCGTGTAGGTCCTGCCGCTTGCAATGCAGCCTCCCAATGTGAATGTTGGCTTGAATGTGAATGTGCCGGGCGTGTTCAGGGGGAACGGGGTGAAAGGCACCGAGGCTGCGCCCAGGTAATTGGGGATGTTCTGGTTGTATGACGGGTTGCTGGAGACAAGGTTGGTTATGCCTTTGCAGTAGAAGGCAAGGTCGGCTTTGTAGCAGTATGGGGCCGAAGTGCATGTGCCTGGGAAGTTGGCGCCGAACGGGTCGGTGTAGCCGGACCTTTGCGTGCTTTGCGAGGGGGAAACGCCTATCCCGGACATGAATGAGTTGAATTCGCCGACATTGAGGAAATATCCAGGCACGCCCCCCGATTGCTGGTTGGTGATGCTGGTGTAATCCCCTGAGTCCACCCAGGTGATTGGGCGCTGTGGCTGCGTGGAGGCGTAGCTTACCAGGTAGCTGAAGCCGGGCGCATTGCTTGCAAGCTTGGAAGTATAATAGGATGAATACCAGTTTGACGATATTGAGGCGGATGGTGTGAACGCCGTCCCTGTGCAGACCACCGGCGTGACCGCGCCCATGGAAAGCTGCACTGCAACGTCGCTTGCGACATTGGACTGCAACCCGTTGGGGTGGTTGTACACCAGGGAAAAATCCGTTGCCGCCATCTGGAGCGAGGAGAGCAGGAGCAGCGCTAGCAGGTGCGCAAGAGCCAGGCGGACGGGTTGTTTTTTGTTGCTCATCTACTCAGTCCCTTTTGGAAACAGGCTGAATCTCAGGTAAATCCGGGGGATGCCTTTCTGTATGTTCTTGAGCGGGTCTGCAACTTCCCACTCGGCGCCCACGGTGAACGGGAACCGCTTCCCGATTTCAAGCCCTGCGCCGGCGAAATAGGACGGGCTGGCTGATTCGAAGAAGTGCTGCCCCATGTGCACGTCAAGTGTCAATGCAGCCTTGGGGATTTTCTTCTCGAGGGAGACCGTAATCTGCCCCACCTTGAACGGGGATGCTTCCTTGGAGAGTATATGCTGTATGCCAAAGTCCAAGCCGGCCTTGAGAGTCTGGGAAAACCCGAACCGGGAGGATGCCCCGACCATGACGGGATAGTTTAGGTAGAAGTCCTGCCCCGCGCCCTTCAATATGGACTTGTTGGTGGGCATGCTTATCCCGGCCCCTATGTACGGGCTGATTTCGGCGTTCTTCAAGCGTATGCTGCCAACCACGGTAGCATTCGCAGACGTGGCATTCAGGACCTTGTCATATACCATGAGGCTCTTGTTGTTCACTCCAAGGACAAGGCTGATGTCCATCGGGGTGCGCCAAATGCCAACAGCATCGCCGCCTTCCTGTTTCCTGCAGACAGCCAGGTATTTTTTCCCATCCACTTTGAAGACTTTTTGGTCGCCGTCTTGCATGGAGGACAGGTCCGGCAAGCCTTTCAGCTTGAACGGGTTTGCCCCGCCCGCGAGCTTTTCAGTGAACTCCACGCCGAGGCTCTTTGCGCGTGTCAGGGCAAACACCTTGTTGACCGTGACCTCGCCCACCAGCTGCGCGCCTGCCAGGGCGGATGCGTTTTCTATCCTTACTTTCTGGCTCTTGCCTTCCAGCAAATCGCCCAGGGAATTGTATGCCGCTTCGGTGAGCATGCCCTTCAGTGCGTTCCTGTCTTGGTGCATGAACGCATTCACGAGCTGTTGGGCATTTCCATTCGGGCACCAGCTTGAGAAGTTCGGGTCCTGCGCGAGGGAAGCCGTGAGCGTGTCCACAAATGCATTGTATTGGCTTTGCCCCACCAGGCTCGGAAGCTTCCAGACTCCGACGCCCAAGTCATATGTCGCCCCGAGCGAGAGGTATGCCTTGTTCAGTGCATTGGATATTGCGGTGTTGGACGACTGCCCGAGCGTGAACGGGAGGAAAAGCTCCGCAGTTCCGGTGTACGACGGAGAAACCGGCGAAAACGTGGTGCGCGGCATTTTCGGAAGAGGGATGTCCCTTGCAGGGGGGATGATTGTTGTTTTCTGGGGAACCGGCGCTTCCACCGGCACGGTCTTCCACACGTAACCGGAGGTGATGGCGTTGTCCTTCGCCGATGCCTTCGCTATCGTGCGGTCGCCGACGGTTTCCAGTTCGATGGTTCCGTTCCGGTCGTTGAACAGGACTGGCACGTTGTTTATCCTGTATTCCGCGCTGGCTTTGACCACGTCCTTGTCGCCCTCTTTTGCTACATCGGCGGTGATGCCAAGGTATGCAGTGGCTTTGTAAACGAGCGAGACGGACCTGCTTGAAACCTCGGTCGATTCCGTCATTGCGCGCGAGAAGATGTTTGGCAGGATATAGCTGTCGCGCTCGCTCTTGGCAACCTTGCCCTCGTAAATCATGCCCTCGGCTGCGCCTTGTGCGCCGTTGAGCGACGGGTCGCCGGTCATGCGCCTGAAGTACTTGTTGAGGAGCCCGGCATCGCCCGCCTTGTAGCCCTGCCCGCCCTGAACCACCGCGCCGGATTTGAGGAGCTTGTCATAAAACGCCGCAGCCGCTTTCCTGTCCGAATCGGTGAAGTTGATGGTGGTTTCCCCCACCTTGAAAGAGTCGGTGCCCTTCACCATCCTGAGGTAAGACATGAGGGCGGACATGTTGGCTGCGCCATCGCCCTGCTTATAGCCGTATTTTGACGCTGCCTCGGAAGGCAGCCCGTCCTGGAAGAAGTGCAGCCTGCCATTGGAAGTGCTTGAAAAGGCAAAACCGATGTTGCCAGGGTCTGCCTTGGCTATCAATGCATTTATTTCTTCGAGGCGGTTTATCACCAGGCCGGAGCGCTGCTGGGCAAGGGCAAGGTTCTTGTCCGCAGCAGCCGTCCACTCGGCTTTGTTTTTCCCGTCGAAATAGACCGCCATGTCCGCGCTGCCGGTGACGTCGAGCGTTATTTTGGCATCCTTGAGCTTTTGCAAAAACTCCTGGCCCTTGCCGGGCCCCTTGCTGACAAGCCATTCGTTGAGAGTGGCGGGGGGGGTGGTATAGCCGAAGCTTTTTGCCAAGTCGAAAAACAGCTCTTCCACCTGCTTTTCAGCGATGACTTTCGACCTGAATTTATCCGACTCGTGCCTCTCGCCATAGTAGACTGCGGAGGAGACCTTATGCTCCAGCGTCCTTGCCATGTAGCTTGACGGCTGGTCGGATGCGGCATCAAGCGCAGCCTGCCTGTCAGGGGTGTACCCGTCGGACTTTGATTCGCCTGTGAATGATATCTTCGAGAAGCGCGCCATCCTCACTGCGCCGTCCTCCTGCACTTTCCTCTTGGATGCGGGCTGCGCCTTGCCTGGCTCTTCCGAGCTTGACGCCACAAATTCGCTTATCTTCTCCTCGGTCGCATCCGCCGGCGCAATTGAGAACGAGACGGAGTTCCTTGTCGATTGTATGCTTTCCGCCTTGAAGCCGGGGGGGAGCCCTTTTTTGAGGACGTTCTCCACGAAGTCCTGTGCGTCGTTGTTTGGGAACGTGAAATTCCAGCTGTCAGGCGAGCCGCCAGACACCAGTTCCATCATGCCCTCGACAATGAGCCTGCACTGGAAGTAGTTCACCACGGGCTTGCCCGCCATTTTCGTGAGGAAAGAGGCGAACAGCTCGGCCTGCGCCTGCGAGAGCGGCCTGGCGCCGGCGTAGTCCTCGTACATGCTGAGCACCGAGGTGAGATTGCTGTAAAAAAGCCTTTCCTTGGAGACGAGGCCTATCAGCCCTTCAAGCCCCGCCTTGTCGCCCGCGGAAAGTCCGCCTGCGTTTGCCGCAAGCGCCTTGTTGGCCCACGGAAGCCATGGCTCGACAAGGCTGAAAAATGCCTTTTTTTGCTCGGAGGATATGGCGCTGCCGGGCACCTTGATGTCCACGCAGGCGGTGTACACGGCGCCCACCGAGGCTATGAGGTCGGGCACGGAGACTTTTCCGGAAGATGAGTTTGCAATAAGGGCGTTCTGCGCTTTGATAAGCTCCTGCAATTTCTGCTGTGAAGTTTGGGGAAGGTCGATTTTTTGGGTTTGAAAGAGGAACAACTTACCACCGACAGTGGATATGCTTGAGGGATTATATAAATGTGTTTGCCCGGCTTGCCGCGCCGATGAGGAAAGGAAGCCGGAAGGGCTTACCTGTTTTACCACCGGGGTACATAGATTTAAAAAGGGAATGTGTTATAAAAGGTCAGAAAAGGTGTAAATATGAGGATTTCAAAAGCGCTGACAATCACGACCGCCGTTGCATTCTCGGCAGCCATGCTTTTCTCAAAGCCGGTGATGGCTGAGAGGGCGATGCTCCAGCTTAAAGCTGCGCCGGACAGCGCAGCCATTGCAAACTTCAGGAAGGAATGCCCCAACCTTGCAAAATGGCTCCCGGAAGGCCCGGCAAGGGAAAAGGCGATTGAACTGGCGGCTGCCCGCAAGGGAATCAGGTACGCTCCAGGCGCGGAAAAGCAGCTTGCGGCAAATGCGCGCGAAGAGAACGTGAAGGCGCCAGAGATGACAGGCTCGAATGATGCCGCGGCAAGCGCGATTAACGCCCTTTCAGACCAGGTCAACAAGTATGCGGACCTGACGCCCGCGGAAAGGCAGAAGCTTGGCGAGGACATTGCCAAGAGCGGCGATGCAGACCTGATTGCCGCTTACGCCGACGCCAAGGCAAAGGGCGGGAGCGCGCCCGATGCGCAGCCTTCCAGCGCGAGCAGCGGAACACTGGAAAATGCGGCCAAGACTGCAGCAGATGCCATCGTAGAGACAGGCACCGTGGCAGCGAAGACTGGCACCGACGCGCCCAAGGCAATCGCCACCCCTGCGGCTGAGGAAAAGATAAACGAGCTTTACAATAGCATCAACAAGTACGCCGACCTCACAGGCGCAGAGCAGGAGGCGCTTGGGAAGGCAGTTGCAGAAACCGAGAATGCTGAATTGGCTGGCGCTTACGACGAAGCCAAGGCCAATTACAAGGCCAAGGAGCAGCCAAAGGCGCCTGCAAAACCGGCGGTGAACGAGCAGCCGGTGGAAATTGAGAATGCCATCCCTGAGCCGGAGCCAAAGCAGGTTGCGGCTGAGAAGCAGGCGAAGCAGCCTGCACCGGAAGGGACGCTGCCCCCGCAGCCTGCCAAGGTTGAGAAGAAGGCAGAGCCCGCCCCGGTGATGGCGAAGGAGGCTGAAGGCGCCCCAACCGTGAAGGAAGCGGCTTCAAAAAACCTCGCCCCTCTCAAGGACAGCCTGAACAGGGCGATTAACGAGTGCTACGAGGCCATCAACGCGATGGCGCCCGAGACTTACGGGGCGGACAGCGCAAGGATTGCAGGCGCAATGGGCAAAATCAGGGGGATTATGGACAGGGGCTTCCCGAAGGGCGACAACTGGGTGGGATACACCTGGAAGAACCTGAGCGAGTACTTTGTCCAGACATGCGAGGCAATGCAGCCCAGGAAAAACTGATGTTTCCAAAAGTCAAAAGATATGTTTTTAAATAGATGTGATAGAAAGAATACAATTGTGTTTGTGAGGTGGATATTATGAGGATGAAAAACAACAACGTGATCGTGCCCATTGTGAAGGCTACCCTCAAGGCGACCCCGATGGCACTTGGCCTGTGGCAGTGCAAGGCACCAAAGGAGACAGTGATAGCGCCCAAAAGGCCTGTGCCCGTGATAGTGGTAGTCAACGATGTCCCAGATTATGAGATTAAGGGCAGCAAGCCCGGAGGCTCGGTTTCGGAAAAGCAGGCGTCACTTGGAATATCCATCAACAACAACGGCGCACCGAACAACCCCAAGACATATTACTTCGTGCCAGGCGACAGGGAAGCAGACACGATTTACGGCAAGGGCAACAAGGGCAGGAAGAACGCCGCAACGTATGAATTCAGGGTCAACGGCGGAATGGGCAAGTTCGGAAAATACGACACCATCAACATCGGCATCGAGGCCTGCAACCAGATGATTGAATTCCTGACAAAGAAAGGCATGGTGAATGTGAGCGGAGCCTATGTCAGGCTGGTCAGCTACGAGGGCAACCAGCTCTTCGTGAAGGACCACGCAGGCTACCCGTCCAAGGACCACTACATCATAAACAGGAACGCAAACGGCCTTGCAGCCATTTACGGAAAGGACAGCACCAATTTTGCGCTGTGGGTGCTTCCTGTGAAAATGAGCAACTATTCGGTGAAGGTGCCGTTCAAGGCAGTGCCGCAGGGAGACGCGGCAATCAAGCTGGACAGCAATTTCTTCGCATACACAAGCGACGGAAGGCGCCAGATACAGGTCACCATAGACCAGGAAACGCCATTCAAGCCCGCGGCGGCTGTCGAGGACTTCAAGTATGTGCAGAAAAACGCAACGGCGTTCGGAATTGCCGACGGCCAGAACGTGGTCTACACGCCCACCAACGCAGTCTACATCGGCGACAGCGTCATGAAGTACGCGATAGGGGACAGCGTGTTTTTCACCGCAAGGGGCGACACCGCAAGGGCGCTCGGCGTGGTTGACTTGGCAAATGGATGCAAGCTCTCAAAGATGCTTGGAAATGCCAGCAGGGCAGGAATGGGAGTGGCGCTGACAAGGACGGGCGCGGTTGCGACCTACTGGCGCGTCATCAAGAGCGACGCGACTGACACCTCGGCAACGCCGTCCGTGGTCACGCTGCCGCTGACACAGTTCACGCCCGGCCTCAAGGTGATTGAGAACCGCAAGGCTGACAAAGGCAAGCCCGAGGTTTTCAACCCGGTGACATGCGAGAAACTGAACCTGTTCTCGTTCATCACCAACGTGCCAGGCGAGAAGGACACCATGCAGCTTCGCGTGCTCCGCATGACAGATGGAGACGAGATAAAAATCAAGATGGGCATGGCGGACGTGAGCAAGATAACCCACACCTTGGAGGGCAAGGACATACATGTCAAGCTCTATGGCAAGGACGGCATTGACGTCGTGGGCGAAATCATAATCTCGCCAGGCGTGAAGTACGAGCTCATCAGGGAGAAGAACAGGCTCCTGGAGGACAAGCCGCTGGGGTTTGCGCCCATGAAGAGCAAGTACAACGGAATGCTGTACACGGACGCGCAGGAGCAGAACAGGCTCCGCAGCAGGTTCGCAGGCAGGAACATTTAACCGGGGCGTTTGCCCCTCTTTTTTATTTATTTTTCATTCCTTAGCGCGAGCGCGCGCTAGCTGTTTTCTTTTCCCTTTAGCGCTAGTCAGCAGCACCCACAACAGCCTTTGCCTTCAGGCGTGTTGTCCTCCACTATCTTCACGCCCGGCAATTCCTCGCCTGATAGGTACTCGATGAGCGCTTTTCCCGCGAGCGAAACGTATCCGAGCCGCTTGCGGTTGATTTTGAACTTCTCAAGCGCGGAGAGCGTGTGCCCGCCGCCGAAGACTGAGAATGCGCTGCTTTTCTCGATGGCTTTCAGGAGCGCGCGCGTGCCGTACTCGAACTCGCCCTTTTCATAAACGCCGGCCGGGCCGTTCATCATTACCGTCTTCGCGCCCGCGATTTTCGCCCCGTAGATCTCCACCGTCTTCTTGCCGATGTCCATTATGCTTTCCTTGGAGGGAAGGGCCGATATGTCAAGTTCCCTGCGCTTGCCGCCGCTGTCCACCGCAACATCGGAGGGGAACAGTATCTTGCCAGGATATTTGTCCAATAGCTCGCGCGCTTTCGGCAGGTGCTCAAGCGCTTTCTTTTCCTTCAGGAACTCAAGCGTCTTGCCAAGCTCCTTGCCTGATGCCAGTATGAAAAGCTCGCCAAGCACCCCGCAGGTGAGCGCGCTGTCCACTTTCCCCTCAGACAGGAAGTGCTCCAATATGCCGATGGAATCGTCGGGCTTTGCCCCGCCGAATATGAAAACGCACGGGTGGGCAGGCTCGCGCAGCTTGCCCAGGGCATCAAGCTCGCGCTCCATCACCCTGCCCGCAACAACCGGCTTTTTGTAAAAGCCCACGATGGACGCCTGCGCGCGGTGCGATGCCGAAAACGCGTCCAGCACGAATACGTCGCAGTAGGGGGAAAGCTCCTTCACAAGCTGAGCCTTGGAATTTTCCTCGATTGTCCTGTACTTTGCCTCGTCATCAAGGAAGCGCACGTTGTCAAGCAGGAGGATGTCGCCATCCTTGAGGGAACGGATGGCGTCCTTTGCCTTTTTCCCGCACACGTCGTCCACGAACCTGACGGGCTTTTTCACTTCCGAGCCGAGAAGCAGCGCGTGCTGCGAAAGCGAGATGCAGTCATAATCGCCTTTGCGCCCCTGGTGCGCAAGCACGACGACGCGCGCGCCCTTGCCGGAAAGCTCCCGCACGGTCTGCGCGTGCCCAGATATCCTTTCGCCCTTCTCCACTGCAAGCGTCTTTTCGTCCACGGGGGAGTTCAGGTCCACCCGCACGAACGCGGTTTTTCCCTTGAAATTGTAGCTGTCAAGCGTGAGCATCTTACCACCGAAAGGCAGTGCTCGGCGAAAGTTTTAAACGCTTGAGCAGGGAAAGAATGCCGTGGAGGGCGAAAACCGCATCTACACCGTGCTTTCACTCGCAGGGGGGCTGTTTTGCCTTGCTGCAAGCCTTTTTTTCGGCTCGGCACCCGCTGCCGCAGCCGGGGCGCTGTTCTTTTTCCTCTCATTGCTTTTCTGGAAATACGGCTATGCGATATACCCGTATTTTGCAAAGGGGGCGCACATCGTGGAGGCAGGCAGGAATTTCGAGATACCGCCCTCGCAGGACGTGGTGGTGGGGAAGGAGTCGGGCAGCTTCCTTGCCTCTGTTTTTCTCACTGCGCACCTGTACGAGTCCGCAAGCGAGGGCGGCGCCGAGCAGGCGGGAAAGATGTTCGAAAAAGCCATTTCATCGTCGGGATTCCCCTTCAAGGTGTGCTGCCTGGTCTGCCCGCTTTCCCTGCGCGCCGAGCTTGACGAAATACGGGAAAAAAGGAGCCTGGCCGAGTCGCGGCGGGAGAAGCTGGCGCATGGGAGGGGGAACGAGCCGGAGCGCGCGCGGCTGGAGCGCGAGATTGCGATGTGGGGGAGGCAGGTTGAGAGGCTGGCAACCGGGGAAAAGCCCCTCGAGGTCGTTTTCTACCTTTCCACCACCGCGCCGGGGAGGACAAAGGAGGAGGCGGTGTCCCGCGCAAGGGCGCAGGCCGAGGAGCTTTCCGTCGTGGTGGGAAGCGCGCTTTCCTGCGAGATAACCCCGGTGAAGGGGGAGGACATGAAGCGGCTGTTCTGGTGGGACTTTTTCGGCCCCACCAACCGCGAGGACCTGGCGGACCAGCTGTTCTGAACGTTCCTGTTTTTCTGCAAGCCGCAGGGCGGATGGGCCATC
>JBAZBT010000024.1:4679-10455 GCA_041671345.1 Candidatus Micrarchaeia archaeon | reverse complement strand
CCTCAAGATAACGCTGACCGCGGGCGTGAAGAACTACCACACCAACGAATACTACAGGGTGGACGGCAACACGCACCTGAACACGTTTTTGGACCTCGTGTACGACAAGGTGAGGAAGAGCGGGCGCGTCCAGGACGATTCCCACACAAGGAAGCAGGCCCCCGCGCTCGGGATGTTCCACCACTCGGAAATACAGCAGGCGCGCGCCTTGGCTGTGAAATACTACCTGGGGATGGACAAGTACAACGTCGGGCAGGTGTTCGCCATCGGGAGCATGAACGTGCCCGACTACTTCAAGACTTTCGGCCCCTACAAGAACGCGGGCTTTTTCTACGGCGTGAAGCACCTGGGCCTCAGGACATGGATTGTGATGGGCAGGGACCTCAAGGAAGCCGAGAAGATGCAGGAGCGCATAAGGAACGACCCGCTCATGGGCTATTTCGTGAAGGAGTTCGACGTCAAGCTGGTTGCCATGGACAAGGACGGCAAGCGCTTGGCATAGCCCGCGCGGGGCAGCCTCCCGCCAGGCAACCCGCCCATTTTTTATTCCCCCCATAATGTAGATTAATCCCTGAAGGCAATTTGCATGGAAGAACAGACAAAGCTGAAGTACGAGCTGAAAAAGCAGCTTTCGCACCTGAAGGCAATGAAAGGAAGCGGCACCGAGCTCATCTCGGTGTACATCCCGTCAGGCCAGGCCATACACGAGACCTCGAACAAGCTCCGCGGCGAGGCGGGGCAGGCGACCAACATCAAGAGCAAGGGCACGAGGAAGAACGTCGTCGACGCGCTGGAAAGGATACTCCACCACCTCAAAAGCTATGGGAACGTCGCCCCGCAGTCGGGCGTTGCAATTTTCTGCGGGAACGTTTCCGACAACCCGGCAAAAGTGGACATCGAGCTTTTCACCATCTTCCCCCCGACGCCGATTTCGGTCCAGATTTACCGCTGCGACTCGCGCTTTTTCCTCGAGCCGCTCGAGCGCGACCTCATGGTCAAGGATTCATACGGCATCGTGGTGCTCGACGGCAGGGAATGCACGCTTGCAGAGCTGAAGGGCACAAATACGAGGATATTGTCCCACATACGCTCGATGGCGCACTCGAAAATGCGCAAAGGAGGGCAGTCCGCCAGGCGCATAGAAAGGATAATCGAAGAATCGATAGAGTATTACTACAAGCACATCGGCGAGCACATGGACCGCTATTTTGTCAACACGGTCAAGGGCGTGATAGTCGGCGGGCCTGGGCCTGCAAAGGAGGATTTTGTGAAAATGTCCCCGTTCAACTACCAGATAAAAGTGCTGGGCGTGGTGGACACGGGCTACACGGACGAGTACGGCGTGCGCGAGGTGATGGCAAAGTCCACCGACATCCTCTCGGAGCAGCAGGCGGTGCAGGAGCGCGTCATCATCGAGCGGTTCATAAAGGAAGTCGTTGCCGGCGGGCTTGCCACCTACGGCGAGGCCGAGGTGCGAGCCGCGCTTGAGAGCAAGCAGGCAAAGCAGCTCCTGATATCAGAAGGCGTCACCTACAAGCGCGCGAAACTGGTGGACACCACCACTGGCGAGGCGCTGTATGTCACGTCGAAAAATCCCTTTGACTTGCAGGAAAAGATAAAGGCAATCGGCGGCACGGTCAAAGTCGAGTCCGAAGTTTCCCTCGTGGACGACCTCATCACGCTTGCCGACACGCAGGGAATCGACATTTTCGTCGTCTCGCCCGACACCGCGGAAGGCGCGCAGTTCCTCGGGAGCTTTTATGGCATTGGCGCGTTTTTGCGGTATAGGTAGCAGGTTCTCTGCACAGACAAAACAAAAGACGTAAAAACCCCACAGGAGAGAACTTCTTATAGGTGAAAGGATGAAAGTTATCTTTACTGTTCTTCTATTAGGTTTGCTATTTTTCGGTTGCATAAATATGAACACATCTGTTCTCAATCCAGTTATCCAACGCGATAAAATCGACTGCACCGATGCATTTGCAAAGGAACAAAAAACTAACTTAGAGCGTTTTCCGTGTGGATTTGTTGCAATGACAAATGGCTGGAAAAATAGTGATCGCGACCCGCAATATATGAGTATTATCAAAGATACGGGCTATTGTTGGAGTGGAGGAGGCTCGGCGCTGGGCGAGAATGTGAACAACATCTATTTTAGTAATTTCATGATCGAAAAACACGCAACAAACACCAACGAGAACGGTACTATAACTGCAAGAGAAGATCGCGTTTATCTTGTGGAGAAATTGGAAATGAAGCTGCTTTCGTCCAGCAAAGATGGTTTTAATTATTGGAATTATTTCGAGGTAGTATCTGCATCCTGCCAAGTTGTGAAATAATCAACCATTAGTGCGACAACACCTAGCACAGGTAATCTTATATACCACTTCTTTCAGGAAAACATACGGCAGGATAGGCTGGGAGAGTAGGGGCCTCCCATATCGCAAATCCCCTTTGGCGAAGCCGAATGTCCGGAGATGTTTTGGACGGGAGCGTATAAGCCCGTGCCTTAAGCGTCGACGTTTTGCCTTTCCGGACGGTTCATAGTGCCAATCGGGTCAGGCCGGAAGGAGCAGCCCTACGCATTCTGTCCCGTGCTGGGAAGATACAAGACTGAGCAGCGGTGCGGACACTGTCCGTTCCCCCCAGGGCCCGCCGGAAATCCTGCCATAATGTTTCCTTGTTTTATTGCATGGTGCAAATTGCCAATCCCGCCCGATTTCCATGCGCGGGCCAATTTCCCCGGAAAGCTGCCCCGTTGCCCCTGCATTGCGAATTTTTCATGCTGCGCGCCATGCGCCGGCCCATGGCTTCCGCTGATTTTTCACTGGAAAATGCCCGCGCGCCCTATCCTGGCATCATCGCGCCGAGCGCAATGTACAAAAGCGCGATGAACCCCGCGGCAATCGCAATCGCGCCTGCCGCGCGCCAAGGCGAGAGGCCGTGCGCACGCTTCACCACGGCGTAGTGCGCGTATACCGAATAGAGGAAAATGGCGAAGCACAAGAGGAGGATGGGGGCATTCACGAGCGCGGTCATGATGGAGACGACCGTCCCGATGAACGCCGAGTGCCTCAGCGCGAACGCCGGGATGAAAATGACGAATGCCGCGCACACGAACGCCAGGAGCAGCGTGCTGCTGCCGCAAAGCACAAGCGACATGGAATTCGCCTGCTTGGCATACGTTCCCTTGCCGCCGACCAGCCTCGCCGCGATGAAAACCAGCGCAAACTGGGCCATGGCCAGGAAGGTGCTGACAAGCGGGTCTATCAAAAGCGACACCAGCGCAATTTGGAGGATGTCGGGGTTCTGCCTCAGCCCCATTTCCGCCATGTCCTCCGCGGAAAGCGACGAGGTGAGCGCGAGCATGAAAAGGAAGAACACCAGGAAGTATGCGAAGTAGAAGATGATGAGGTTTGCCGCAACCCCTGCAAGCGTGGCGCCCTTCTCCACCTTGTCGTATGTCTCGCCCGGGTGGAAAAATCCCGCAAGCCAGAGCTTTATCCTCGGGGAAGGCAATGGCGAGGCCGCCCTTGCCACAAGCTGCTCGAACTTCCCCGCAATGCCGTATGCTTTCCCCGCCCAGCCTTCTGCGCTTTTTTGGGGGGCGGCTGCGGCTGCACTGGATTTTTCCTTTCTTGCCATGGGACGCCGCCTACTTCGGGTATTTCTCGGAATAGCATTTCGCGCAGTAGTTGTGCGTATAGCCCGCGCCGTCCAGCTTCTGCTTCTGGGTGGTGCGCGTAAGCTCGGCGCCGCAGACTTCGCATGAGAGGTAGTTGTTGTACATTTTCACACCTGGTTTTCGGGCTGCTTGCCCGTCAATTCGCCAAAATCATTCAGACGCATGCTTTCCTCTTTTTGGTATTATCCGGCAAAGGAATAAAAGCCTGCTTCATTCCTAAAAGGGCTGGGCAAGACAATCAGCTGGGGTCGCATAGCCCGGTCCAGTGCGGCAGGTTGCTAACCTGTTGTGGGGAAACCTACTCGGGAGTTCAAATCTCCCCCCCGGCGTTTCGCTGCCCTCTTTTTCGCTCCCGCGAAAAAGGGGCCCTTTTTTGCCTAGCGGCAAAAAGAGGGCGCTCAACGCCAGGCGGGTTTTGAGCTAAAGCTCAAAATCGCTCCAAATGCTGCGGCGTTTGAAGCTCTCCCCCCCCGGCGATTTTTTTTCTTTCTAAAAATCGGCGACCATTTTTCCCTCTGGAAAAATAGGGCGGCGTTTTTCTTTTTCATGAACTCATCTGCGCTTTCGCCATTCCGGCTGCCCGGCGCCTTTTCCCAACGCGCAAGCAAAACACATAGATGCATTTATAAACACTATTAGCCAAACCAGGCGTGTCAGATAACCATTGGCAGGGGAACGGCTGGCGCAGCCATCCGCCGGAAAGCACAGGAGGTGTTTTATCCGTTTCCCCATAAACGTTGGAAAGGTGCATTTATGAGATTCAAACTAATCGCATTCGCGCTCCTTGCGTCGCTTGCCATGCTTTTCTCCACGACAAGCATCCTCTACTCGGTGCAGAACGCGGTCTCGCAGCTCTGCGTGAGCCTGAAGTCCATGCTTCCGGTGGTGGCCATGATGATGCTGGTGCTTGCCGGCGTAATCTACGCCGCGGGGCAAATCCTGGGCGCGGAGACGAGGGCGCGCGCCAACGTCTGGGCGACCGCATGCCTTACGGGCGCGCTCATAGCCATCCTCATCGTGGTGGTGGCGCAGCCTGTGCTGCAGATGATTTACTCCGACCAGGGGACAATCTCCTGCGACGGCGCGTAAATTGGCCTGGCGCGGGTAAAAAACAAAGCAAAAGATAGCTAGCCCCGGGCAAAATCCGGATTGCCTCCTCGCGCTTCAGCGCCTCATCTGGTAGCGGTTGGACTCCTTCTGGGTGCCTGGGCAGGCGCTTCTGGTGCTCGTGCATGACACGGCGGCGGCAAAGGTCGCGGCAATGAGAAGCCCCACCCCCGCCTTGATTGCGATATCCTTCGCGTGCTTTGCGTAGAATGGGTTTTTCATCATAATGCCGCCCCCTGGCCCGTGACTTTCCCCTGGTTTGCAAAATCGGCTATCGCCCCTGCAAGCCCGCTTATCGGAAGGCGCACCTGCTTGCCGTCGTTCCTGAAGCGCAAGGTAACCGTGCCGTCTTTGAGCGTGTCATAATCGACCGTGACGCAGTAGGGCACGCCTATCTCGTCCGCGCGCGCATAGCGCTTGCCGATGCTTCCCGATTCCTGGCAATACACTATCAGGCCTGATTCGCGCAGGAGCGACTCCACCTCGCGCGCCTTCTCCTCCATCCCGTCCTTCCTCATGAGCGGGAAAACCCACGCGTGGTATGGCGCGATTGACGGGGGGAGGTCGAACCACTCCCAGTCCTTTTCGGGCGTCTTCTCGCGGAAAGCATGCTCAAGCACGCACCAGAGCATCCTGTCCACGCCCATGGAGGGCTCGACGACGTGCGGCACCACCTTTTTCTTCTCCTCCTCCACGAACACGGACAGGTCCGCGCCCGACGCCTTGGCGTGCTGCGACAGGTCGTAGTCCGTGCGGTATGCGGTCCCGGTGGTCTCAATCCAGCCATACGACGTCTCGACGACGAGGTCGATGTTGCCGCGCGAATAGTGCGGGGTGTCGTTCGCAGGGATTTTCCTGAAGCGGAATTTTCCGCGCGGGATGCCCGCTGCAAGGTAAAGCCTTTCCTGCTTCCAGAGGAAGTATGCCATTATCTCGTTCGGCACCACGCCGTCCGCCACGGACTGCGCAAGCGTAAGCTCGCGC
>JBAZBT010000024.1:0-4669 GCA_041671345.1 Candidatus Micrarchaeia archaeon | reverse complement strand
CTCGCGCACGCTTCCGTCCTCCAGCTCGAACGCAAGCTTCTCGCCTTCCACCCCGGCGAATTTCGGGTGCGACTGGTTTGCCGGATTGAAGAAATACTCAAGCTCCATCTGTGAGAATTCGCGCATGCGCACGAGGCCCTGGCGCGGGGAAATCTCGTTCCTAAAGCTCCTTCCGGCCTGCCCGATGCCTATGGGGAGGCGGCTCCCGTAATTCCGAACAATGCGCGCAAAGTCGAGGAATATCCCCTGCGCAGTCTCCGGGCGGCAGTATGCCACCCTCTCATCCCCTGCGCCGATTGCCGTCCGAAACATCATGTTGAAGCGCGTCACGTCCGTAAGCTCGCCGGAGTCGTTCGGGCACGCCACTTTGCATTTCCTTATTGCGAGGGTAAGCTCGGCGTCCGGCATGCCTTCCGCCTTTGCGCCTGTTGCGGCAAATTCCGGGTTCCCGGCAAGGAGATGGTCGGCGCGGAAGTGCGCGCTGCACTTCTTGCACGAGACTATGGGGTCCGAGAAGTTGTCGGCGTGCCCGGATGCCTTGAGCACCGCCTCCGGAAGCACAATGGACGTCTCAATCTCGTGGAATCCCTCCTTCTGCAGCATTTCGCCCCTCCAGAGGTTTTCCAGCCGATGCTTGATTGCGCAGCCGACAGGCCCGTAGTCGTAAAAGCCTGCCGGGGCCCCGTAAATCTCGGCTGACGGGATGATGAACGAGCGCCTGATGGCAACGTCGATGAGCCTGTCCGCCCCGGGGTTTGACGGTTCCTTGCCTTTCATGGCTGTTTTCTTGCCGCGAAGCTCTATAAACGTTTTGAGGCTTATATCTCGGGAGCAAATTTTAGGAGATGGTATCATGTCACCAATGCAATCGCGCGACGAGTTTTTCAAGAGGGCGAAAAAGAAGGTAACAATCGCGGTATCGTCCCGCGACAACCTGCTCATCCAGTCTGTTTCGGCGGTGGACGAGCTCAACAAGAGCTCGAATTTGCTGTTCGAGCGGCTCACCGAATGGTACGGCATGCACTTCCCGGAGTTCCGCACGCCCGACAATGCAAAGTACGTCGAAGGCGTGCTTGCCATCGACAGGATGAAGCCCGACATGGCAAAGCTCACCCCCGTTTTCGGCCCGCAGGCGCAGTCCATCGCGGACAAGGCGCGCGCCTCCATGGGCACGGTGCTTTCAGAGGAGGACATCCTCCAGGCGCGCTCCTTGGCGCTCCAGGTGAAGTCGATGTGGGCGCTTAGGAACGACATCGAGGCTTACGAGGCGAAAATCGCGCGCGAGATTTGCCCCAACATGTCTCATCTCGCAGGCCCCGAGCTTGCGGCAAAGCTCGTGGCGCAGTCAGGGGGGCTGCAGAGGATGGCGATGTTCCCGGCAAGCACGATTCAGGTCCTCGGCGCGGAAAAGGCGCTTTTCAAGCACCTCAAGAGCGGCAGCCGCCCGCCCAAGCACGGCCTTATCTTCCAGCACGCAGCCATCGGCATGGCGCCCAAGAAGGTGCGCGGCAAGATTTCGCGCGCGCTTGCGGCAAAGCTTGCGATAGCGGTGAAGGCGGACGCGTTTTCGCACAACTTCATCGCCGAAAAGCTGAAAGAGCAGTTCGACGCGCAGGTCAAGCGCATAATGGCAAAGGCAGGCCCTGCCGACGCAGCGGGCCCGGGCAGGAACTTCCAGCAAAGGCGGCACTGACGAGGCGGCCCTTGCAAGGGCGCAGGGATAAGCGCCTGGCAACCCCCATCGGGCACCGCCGGCGCGCGCCGCCTTTGGGCGCATGCGCACAAGATTGAGGTTTTGATATGAAGCTTCTTGCACTCTCCGACCTGCATGCGGACGAGGAGCTCCTGGACAGGCTGCGCGCGATATCGTCGCGCCAGAAATACGACGCGGTTCTTTTCTGCGGGGACATCACCAACCGCGGGCCGGTGTCATACGCGGAGGAAGTGCTCTCCCTTTTTCCCCGCGCATTCGCGGTGCACGGCAACATGGACACGCCGGACGTGGTTGAACGCTTGCGCGGAATGGGCGTGCTGGTGCACGGGAAGAAGGTGAAGCTGGGCGAGTGGAACCTGGTGGGCCTTGGCGGCTCGAACCCCACCCCGTTTGGCACGCCGTCCGAGTACAGCGAGGAGGAAATAGCGTCCGTCCTTTCGCGCGCCGGCGCGGATGATTTCTCGATAGTGCTTTCCCACCCGCCGCCCTACGGGCTTTTTGACGAGGTGGGGAACGGCGTGCACGTGGGCAGCAAGGCGGTGCGGAAGATGGCGGAGGAGCGCCGCCCCATACTCCTCATCTGCGGGCACGTGCACGAGCACGAGGGGCGCGAGATACTGGGCGAGACGCTGGTCGTCAAGCTCGGCCCCGCCGAAAAGGGGCGCGGGGCGGAAATCACGATAGGCGACGGCATAGAAGTGAAATTCATAGACCTTTAGCGGCGTTCTTTTGCTTTGGAAAACGAGGGCAGGGGGGCGGCAGGCCCGATATTCTCCATCAGGCGCGCAAGGAAGGCCGACCATCCTGCAATCGAGGAAATGGTATCGGTCCTTTTCCCGAATGCAAATCTGCGCAACCTGCCTTACGACGTGTTTTTCATAGCCGAGCGGAGCGGCATGCCAATCGGCTTCTGCCACCTGCGCATGCGCGACGACCTGTGCTACATCTCGGGCCTTGGTGTGCTTGCCCACTACCGCGAGCACGGGTTCGGCACCGCGCTCATGCGCGAGGCGCTCGCCTATGCGGACAGCCACGGCGCGCGCGTGACATACCTCAAGGTGCGCGCGCTCAACACGGCATCAAAGCTCTACCTTGCGCTGGGCTTTTTCGAGAAGCGCATGGGCGAGACTTTAGTGCTTGTGAGGAAAAGGCCGAGTTAAGCCGCGGGCAAACCCATCTTCCTTCTCCTGCGCGCCTGCCTCCGGCCCCACCTCTTTTTCCGGCCTTGTTCAGCCCCATTCTTCCTTCTTTACCCTCTCTTTCGGCACGCCTGCGCCTGCAAGCCCATGGACAAGCGCCTCCACCATCTCCTTGGGGCCGCAAAGGTAGAATGTTTTCCCTGCCAACGTGCCAAGCCGCTGCGCGATTGCATCCACTGTTATCCTGCCGCGTATCCCTTCCCATTCAGGCGGCATAACCTGGCGCGTCACCGCGTGGATGCACCTGAAGGACGGATTTTTCGATTCAAGGAGCGCCATCTCTTCGGCATATGCCAGGCCGGATTGCGTGCTTGCCGAGTGGAAAAGGCAGGATGGCTTTTCCTCGATGATTGTCTGCAGCACCATGCTTCGCAGCGGGGCGATGCCGGTGCCGCCTGCGATGAATACGCGCGCTTCGTCGTTTCCGTCCAGCGTGAATATTCCGTAGGGGCCGTCAATCTCCACGATGTCGCCTGCGCGGAGGCTCCACATGCGCCTGGTGAACATCCCGCTTTTCTTCATTGGAGCGGAACTCGCTGGCGCCCCTTCCGCTGCTAAAGAAGAATTCGTGTTCTTCTTTATGCAGAAGCGCAAGGAACCCTCTGACGGGTGCGATGCCGCCGAGAACGGGCGGAACATTTTCTTCCCGTCTTCCATCCGGAGCCTGATGAGGAAAAAGTTGCCGGGCTTGAATGGCTGCGCCTCGCCGTCCATGTGGAAGATGCGCACGCTCTCCGTCACTTCCTCTATCCTTGCAATCCTGTGCTCGCCATATGCCATGACGTGGTTGCGCCCTACCTCTTTTTATCTTTTCCATTCGCGCCCATGGGTATGGAAAAAATGGCGGAAAATGCAAGCGCGCTTCGCGACATCTCAATCACGCTGGACACCTACGACGACATATTTTCCGACTTCGACCCGCGCCCGTATTCCCAGCGCGAGATGTCCGAGGACTTCCTAAAGGAGATAAGCCGCCGCTACATGGAAGGGAAGCACGGCAGGTTCGAGGTGCACTTCATCGTCCCATCGGCGGAGCGCGACCTGAAGGCGGAGGCTTTGATAAAAAAGAGGCTGCGCGAGCAGTTCACGTTCATGGTGAAGCGCGAATCCGATGTGATAAGCAAGACCAAGAGCAGGGGCTATTTCTACATGCTCATCGGTTTCCTCATATTGCTTCTCGACACGTATTTCTACTTCTACCTGTCATACGAAAGCGTCTTTTACCATCTCATCACCATCCTATTGGTCCCTGCGGGGTGGTACGGGATGTTCACGGGCATTGGCAAGGTGATAGACGAGCCATTCGATGCGTCCGAGCGGAAAAAACTGCACGAGAAGTTCGAGCGCGCGGACTTTTCCTTCATGTCCGACGACCTTGAGTGATCAGGGCGAAAATCCGGACACTATTCCCCCTATCTCGCCGATTGTTTTTGCCGAGTTCAGCTTTTTCCTCGCCTCCTTCACTCCCTGGAAGCCCGTCACCCACTCGATTGCCTGCGCGCGCAATCTTTTTGGCGTTGCAACTCCGTATTTTTGGGCAAGCTCGGCATACTCCAAAAAGGACGCGCGCTTCTCGCCCCACAGCGTTTCCCTGCATTTTCCGCGCGCCAGCAGCTCATTCGCCTGCGGAAAAATGTGCGGGTTGCCCAGTGCGGCGGATGAAATCATCACCGCGTCGCAGCCGGTTTCATCAAGGAACCGCACCGCCTTTTCAGGGCTGGATGCGCCGCCGTTGCCTATTATCGGGATGGAAAGC
>JBAZBT010000023.1:0-10555 GCA_041671345.1 Candidatus Micrarchaeia archaeon | reverse complement strand
AGGATATCAGGCTTTGAGGAGAAGGTGGAAAAGCCCAAGTCAAATCTTGCAAATTGCTCGCTCTACGTCTTCGAGCCGTCCATCTTCAAGAAGATTAAGGGCGTGAAAAAGTCCGCGCGCGGCGAGTATGAGATTACCGACCTGCTGCTTGGCGCCACGGCAGTGGAAGTGGGCGGCTTCTGGCTGGACATGGGCATGCCATGGCAGCTTTTCTCCGCAAACGAGTTCCTTCTTTCAAAATTGCCTGAGAAAAAGGGAAAGCTTGAGAACTGCACCGTGAAGGGCAAAGTGATAATGGAGAAGGATGCGGTTGTTTATGATTCCTACCTTGAAGGCAATGTCTACATAGGCGAGAAAACGGAAGTCGGGCCGCACGCATACATACGCGGCACTACATCAATAGGCAGGGACTGCGGCATTGGCGACTCCACCACGCTGAAAAACGCCATACTGTTCGACCATGTCAATGCCAAGCACCTTACCTACATCGGCGACTCCATTGTGGGAAGCGGATGCAACTTCGGCGCGGCAACGCAGATTGCGAATTACAGGTTTGACGCAGGGCACATCCACGCAATAGTGAACGATGTTGTCATTGACACCAAGCGCAACAAGCTCGGCGCAATCATAGGCGACAACACGAAAATGGGCGTGCTTTGCGCGGTAATGCCGGGCAAGATGATAGGCGACGGCTGCTGGATAGACGCGAGCGTGGTCGTCAAGGAAAATATCGAGCGCAGCACGCACGTGGTGCTCCACCAGGCGATAACGAAGAAGAAAATCGCGGGAGAGGGCGATATGGCAGGGACTGACTGATTCTTGGTGACAACTTGCCCGAAAAAAGGCACATCATCGTCGGGCTTGACCCGGGCGCGACATTCGGCATAGCCGCGGTGGGCCTGGACGGCAGGAGGGTGGCGCTGCGCTCCACCATGGGCGGGTTTTCCGATGCAACGCGCATCATTGAGACATTCGGCACGCCTTCCCTTGTCGCGTGCGACACCAACCCTGCGCCCGAGGCTGCGCTGCGCCTCGCATCATACTTTTCATGCAGATTGTTCATCCCGCGCGAAAGCGTGAGGGAGGACGAGAAGCGGCTGGTGGCGCGCGGGGCAGGCACCTCTAACACGCACGAGCGCGACGCCTACTGCGCGGCTATTTTTGCCTACCGCTCGCATGCCAACAAGCTGCGCCAGATTGACGCGCTTGCAGACCTGACGCATGACGAGCGCGACAGGATAAAGCACCTGCTGCTGCGCGGCGTGCGCGTGCAGGACGCATTCATGATGCTGCGCGAGCCTGAGCGCGAGGAGCCGCGCGCGAATGCAAAGGCGCCTGCCGCAATGAAAAGCGCCACCTCGGACGAGCTCCGCTCGCGCCTGGAGTCTCTTGCGCGCGAGAATGCGAACCTCAGGATGTCAAATGAGAGGCTGGAGGGGGAAAAGAGCGCGCTTTCGCACCGGCTGAGGCTCCTGGAGAACGGCGTGAGGCAAACGGTGATGCGCGACTCTGAGTTTCGGAAGCTTCGCTTCCAGCTGCAAAACGCCATGAACCGCCTCACTTGGAGGAAGAAAAAGGGCACTGCGCATTATCAGCAGCCTGCGAAAAAGGAGGAGCCGCGGCAAAAAGACGTGAAAAAATCCGATGATGGCGAAGGAACCGACCGCCTCAGCGGGCGGGCTTTTGCCCAGAGGGCAAAATCCGAGCGAAGCGAAGAAATAAATAACTTGAGCGAGCCAGGGATAGACTTGGAAAGGCTGGTGGCAGAATACCGGAAAGGAAGGAAGTAGGGACATTTCAATATCGCAGAGGTGGGCACATGGATGAAACAACACCGCAGGCAAACGCGCAGCCTGCGCAGCAGGCGGCTTTGCCCCAGGGAGAGGAGCCCGTCAGGACGGACGGCAATGTCATTTACATCGGCAAGAAAAGCGTGATGGGCTACGTGCTTGCGGTGGTGACGCAGTTCAACCATGGGGAGAAGGAAGTGTTCATCAAGGCCCGCGGCAAGGCGATTTCGCGCGCCGTCGATGTTGCGGAAATCGTGAGGAACAGGTTCCTGCCTGACGCGAAGATAGACAACATACTCACAAAGACAGAGGAGCTTGACTCGGAAGACGGGACAAAGTCCAAAGTGTCTGCAATCGAGATAAAGCTCGTGAAGTAGTCCAGCCGCCCCCTTTCCGGGTGCCGCCCTTTCCAAAGTTGGTGGTTGGATGAAAACTCCTGTTTGCGACTCAGACCTGAAAGCCGGCGAGCTTTGCCCCTCGTGCGAGAAAAAGATTGCCGAAGGGAAAATAACGAAGCTGGATTTCGAAGTGGCGCTCATACTTTACAAGATAAACGACAGGTACAACATCACCAATGCCTCGTTCTACAAGGCAATCGACCTGGGCAGGGTGGTGCTCATACTCACGCATGGCGAGGTGGGCCTGCTGATAGGCAAGCAGGGGAAAATCGTTTCCGAGATTTCCTCCTCGCTTGGCAAGAAGGTGAGGATTGCGGAGGCGTCAGGGGACGTGAAGAAGACTATTTCGGACGTCATCACGCCCGCGCGATTGCTCGGCATAAACCATGCATTCCACGAAGGGAAGGAGATAACCAAGGTGAGGATTGCGCGCGAGGACGTGGCGCATCTTCCGCTCGGAGTGGAGGCGCTGGAGAAGGTGCTGCGCTCGCTTGTCGAGGACGACGTGAAATTGAGCTTCGAGTGAGCGCGCGCTTGAGTTGCGCCCTCAAGCAGGCCAGCCGGCTTTTTCCGCTCAGGTCCCTTCCTCAAACGATTCGGCGTACTTTTTCTGCTCGGCAGTCGGCTCCTGCAGCTTTATCCCCTTTGCGGCAAGGAGCAGGCGCGCGACCTCGTTGTCCACGTCCACCGGCACTGCATGCACGCCGGATGCCATGCGCTTTGCGCCAGCCTTGGCTGATTTTGCAATCAGCTCGCAGCAGAGCGCCTGGAGCGCGAACGAGCCGTCCATTATCTCGATGGGGTGGCCCTGCCCCGATGGCTGCGCCAAGTTTACGAGGCGCCCCTCAGACAGAAGATAGATGGTGCGCCCGTCCTTCTGCTCGTACGCCACCAGGTTTTCCTTCACGTCGCGCACGCGCTTGCTTTGCGCGCGAAGCGCAGGCTCGTCTATTTCCACGTTGAAGTGGCCTGTGTTTGAGAGTATTGCCCCGCCTTTCAGGAGGGCAAAGTGCTCCTTGCCAATCACATTCTTGTTGCCTGTTGCAGTTATGAAAATGTCCCCTATGCGCGCTGCAGACGGCATGTCCATCACGCGGAAGCCGTCGTACTGCGCAAAAAGCGCGCGGTGGAGGCCGGACTCGTGCGGGCCAAGCGTGCCGTCTATCTCCACCACCACGACATTGGCGCCCATGCCCTTCATGCGCGAGGCAACGCCCCGTCCGCACCAGCCATAGCCTGCGACCACCACGGTCTTGCCTGCGAATATGAGGTTGGTGGCGCGCGCGATGGCGTCCACAGTGGACTGGGCGGTGCCGAACTGGTTGTCAAGCAGGAATTTGCTGTGCGCGTTGTTCACCGCAAAGACAGGGAAGAGGAGCTTGCCTGCCTTCTGCATGGCGTTGAGGCGGTTTATGCCCGTCGTGGTTTCCTCGCACGCGCCGATTATCTTCGGAAGCTCTTCCTTTCTTGAGGTGTGCAATAGGTTGATGAGGTCGCAGCCGTCGTCGATGACGATGGAGGGCTTGCCGTCAAGCACCGCGTTTAAGCAGGAATAGTATTCCTCGTTCGTCTGGTTCGCCCAGGCAAACACCTCTATTTTGCCAGCAGCCGCAAGCGCCGCTGCGGTTGCATCGTTGGTGGTAAGCGGGTTGCATGAGGAGGCGAACACGCGCGCGCCGCCTGCGGAAAGGATTTCAAGGAGCACGCCCGTTTTCTTTTCCAAATGCAGCGCAACCGAGATGGTAAGCCCTGCGAATGGCTTTTCCTTCTCGAACCTTGCGCGTATCCTGGCAAGCACGGGCATGTTCGCGCGCGCCCAGGAAAGCTCGTCCGCGCCTTTTTTGGACAATGATGCGTCTTTTACTTTTGACATTGGAACACCACAAGGGGTTTTTGGGAGAAGATATATTAAAGATGGTCGGCAAGAGGTAAATATGCAGAAAATGTCGGGCGCCGACCTCGCTTATGCGCTTTTGGAGCTTGCCCCCTTGCAGGGGAAACGGATAGCGAGGATAAGGAAGACGGCCGGCGGCCTCTTCCTGTTCAAAATCGGAAGCGACGAGCTGCTTTTCGAGCCAGGAGTGCGGCTGCACATTACAAGGCAGGCGCTGCAGGCAACTGACGCGCCCGACGGGTTTGTCGGCTTTCTTCGGAAAAACCTTGAAGGGAAGACCGCGCAGGAAATAAGGAGGGTGGAAGGCGAGCGGATTGTGGAGATAACCACGCGCAGCAAGGAAAAGCTCATTTTTGAACTGTTCAGGAAAGGCAACCTCATTTTAGTTGGCGAAGACGGGCTCGTATACGCCTGCCTGCTGAAGGATGGCACCGGCGGAAGGGCGGTGGCGCGCGGGGAAAAGTACGAGTACCCGAAAGCAACCCCCTTTGTGCAAAAAATCCCGGAGAAAATCGGGTTTTGCGTGCAGGAGAACGCGAAGGGGGAGCCGGTTTCATTCTCGATTGACGCCGCAAAAGGCGGGAAGGCGTTCCCGTCGCTTTGCGAGGCGCTGGACTATTACTACGCGAACCAGAGGGATGAAAGCAATGCGCAGAAGGCTGCGGCCGAGAAGATGGAGAGGCTGCGGCAGAGGCTGTCCTCGCAGGAAGAGGCGCTTTTGGGGATAGAGAAGCAGAGGATGGAAGTGAAGGCGGCTGCTGCGGAAGTGAGCAGGAGCTTCGACAGGCTGGAAGGGCTGCTCTCGCTCGTGAGGAAAATGAAAAAGGAAGGGAAAGGCGACGAGGAAATCAACCGCGCGATTGCAGATTGCAATGCAAGCGTGAAGGGGGCGGAGCTGGGGGTTGAAACATAGCCGCGCCGCCCGCATGCGCACGAGGGCCCGGGCTGGGGGCCGGAGATCAGGAGCCGGGCGCATGCACGCAAGTTGGGCGCAACTGGAACCTGCCCGGCTAGCTCGTTTTCTTCATGTAAGGCGCAAGCGCGCGCTTGGCCTTGGCAGTGTGGTCCACCTGAAGGGCATAGGTGTCGTACCCGCCCTCTTTTGTTATCAGGCGCATGGAGAGCGTGTTGATTTTCTCCTTTGCAAGCCTGGCGGCGAACTGCGCCATCTGCGCAGGCTCGTTTTTTATCTTCACCACAAGCACGTCGGCCTTCAGCACCTGGTAGCCGTTGCTGGTCAGAAGCGAGGTCGCCCTTGCCTCGTCCTTGACCGAAAGGTCGATAAGGCACTTGTTGCCCTGGACCTCGGCGGAGAGGGAGTCTATGTTTATCCTTGCCTTGCCAAGTATGTAGGAGATGTCGGCGAGCAGGCCGACCTTGTCCTCTGCAACCACTGTTATCTGCTTGATAAAACCACCCAGTTAGACCTAAGGTTTCGGATTTTCATGCTTGATGGGGCTACTGCGCCTTCACAATGTATTCGGAAAGCACTTTCTTCGCCTTTTTGGGCTTGTCCACTATGAGCGCGTCAAGGGAATAGCCCTCGCCGCGCGTGAGGAGGTAGATGCTCTCGATGTTTATCTTCGCCCTCTGGAGCTTTTTGCTGATGTCGGAAAGCGCGCCGGGCGCGTCCTTCACCTTCACCACGAGCATCTCGCCCGAAAGCACATGGTAGCCGTTGGACTTGAGTATCATCTCTGCCTTTTTCTCGTCGCTCACCACGAGGTTTATCACGCTTTTGCCGCCCTGCACCTCGGCCGAGATGGCGTCTATGTTCACGCGCGCCTTGCCCAAAAGGTAGGACAATTCGGCCAAAACCCCGACCTTGTCTGAGACGACTACAGTAATCTGCTTCATGTCAATCTCCCGTTGGCATATGGCTTATGAAGCCTTATATAACATTCGTTCCGCCTGGCACGCCAAGCGGCAAGGCGCGGCAAGCGGCGAAGCGGCGCACTCTTTTTAAATTCTGGCTTCGCCTGCGTTGCAGGAGGGATGGCATGGCATTTGTGGATTTGCTCTTAGGGATAGGGATTGCGCTTTTGCAGCTCGTGGTCGGGCTGGCGCTGGCGATGGTTTCGGTCTACCTGGGAATATGGATGTTCGACAAGCTCACGGAAGGGATAGACGAGATAAAGGAGCTTCGGAGGGGCAATGCCGCGGTAGCCATCCTGATTGGCGCAATCATACTTTCCATTGCAGCGGTGGTGGAGGCAGGGGTGCATGGCCTGGCGCAAAGCATCATACCCGGCCTTACGCCGATAGAGCTGTCGGCCGTGCTTCTGATAGGCGTGGTGAACCTCATCATGGGAGTCATCCTCGCCGTGCTGTCGATTTACGTGGCAATTGTCATGCTTGACAAGATAACGGTCGGCATTGACGAGTTCAAGGAGCTCAAGCGCGGGAATGTCGCGGTCGCGATAATGATGGCGGCGGTGCTCTTTGCAGTGTCGTTCGTCATCAGAAGCGCAGTGGTGAGCATGGCGGGCATGCTCACCCCGCAAAACGTGGCAATGTCGCTTGGATGGGAGTAAGGCGCGCGCCATTGCTTTTCGTTTTCCCCTGTTTTTTCTTTTCTTCTTTTTTCTTCCCTTGCTTTTTGTTTTTCCCCTGTCTTTCTTCCCTTGCTTTCCCTTTTCCCCGTCTCTTCTTCTTTCGTCCCTTGCACGCCGTTTTTGCCAGCAAAGCGCGAGGCCGTTTTTCCCCAGGCTTCCGCTGTCCCTTGTGCTTTTTCCCGCGCTTTGCCCCTACTTTTTCCTTTCCAGGATGGGCTTCAGGTTGCGGACCATGTCTTCCGACATTTCCTTCAGGCCGTACTTGTGCTTCCAGCCCCAGTCCGCCCGCGCCTGCGAGTCGTCGATGGACTTTGGCCAGCTGTCGGCGATTGCCTGGCGGTGGTCGGGCTTGTAGTCGCACACGAAGCCGGGGATGATGCGCGCGACCTCGTCCGCAAGCTCTTTTGCGGAGAACGAAATTGCGGCAAAATTGTAAGATGTCGCGACCGTGAGGCGCTCGCGCGGCGCGTCCATCAGCTCGATGGTGCCGCGTATGGCGTCAGGCATGTACATCATGGGAAGCACTGTCGAAGGCCCCACGAAGCACGTGTATTTCTTGCGCCGTATCGCCTCATAGAATATTGCGACCGCATAGTCCGTGGTGCCGCCGCCGGGCTCCGCCTTGTAGGAAATGAGCCCGGGATAGCGCACGCCGCGGCAGTCCATCCCGTATTTTTTTTGGTAGTACTGCAAAAGCAGCTCGCCCGACACCTTGGTCACGCCGTACATTGTGGTGGGCTCGAGCACCGTCCTCTGGGGCGTGTTGTCCCGCGGCGTCGTCGGGCCGAATGCCGCAATCGACGAGGGCCAGAACACCCTGTCCACCTTGCACTCGCGGCAAACGTCCAGCGTGTTTTTCAGCCCGAGCAGGTTTATTTGGAACGCAAGGTCGGGGTTCTGCTCGCCTGTTGCTGAAAGCATGCCCGCAAGCTGGTAGACGGTGCCGATGCCGTGCTCCTTTATCACTTTCTTCATCGCTTCCTTGTCGGACACGTCGAAGAAGATGCATGGGCCGGACTCCTCCATCTCCTGCGGGAATGGCGTCTTCCTGGTTGCTGCAACCACGCTCGAGCCGCCGTGGCGCTTCCGCAGCTCCATTGTAAGCTCGGTGCCTATCTGCCCGACCGCGCCAATGACCAGGATGCCTGACATCAATACCACCTGATGGGAAAGGGGGCTTCAAACATTATAAACACTCTTCACAAATATACGTCATCAGACGGTGATGCGATGAAAAACTTCCTGCTTGTCGGCAACGGCGCGCGCGAGCATGCGATAGCGGAGGCAATCTGCAGGAATGCCAATGTGAGGCTGTTTGCATTCATGTCGGTGAACCATCCCGGCATCTGCCCCCTTGTGGAGAAAAGCGGGGGGCGGCTTGCGGTCGGCGACATACATTCCCCGCAGCAGGTGGAGGCGTTTGCGGAAGGCAAGGGCATTTCGCTTGCATTCCCATCGCCCGACGCAGTGCTTGCCGCAGGCGTCACTGACGCGCTCCTTGTCGCAGGCGTGCCCTGCGCAGCGCCCACGCGCGAGGCTGCGCGGCTTGAGTGGGACAAGGCTTACTGCAGGGAGCTTCTCCGTGACTTCAAGGTGCCCGGAGCGCCAAAGTTCGGCATTTTCGAAAACGTTGGCGAGGCGCACTCGTTCATCGACTCGTGCTTCGGGCAGGTTGCGGTGAAGCCGTCCGGCCTGACAGGCGGCAAGGGCGTCAAAGTCACCGGCTTCCAGCTCAAGGACGCTGCCGAGGCAAAGCAGTATGCCACGGAGCTCCTTTCAAGCAAGCTTGGCGGCGGAGCCAATATCGTGATTGAGGAAAAGCTGGACGGGGAGGAGTTTTCCCTCCAGGCATTCTCGGACGGCAGCAAAGTTTATGGAATGCCGCTCGTGCAGGACCACAAGCGCGCGTACGAGGGCGACGTCGGGCCGAACACGGGAGGCATGGGCTCGTACTCGGATGCGAACCACCTGCTCCCTTTCCTGAAAAGCGCGCACCGGGACGAGGCGCTTTCCATAATGCAGAAAACAATCGAGGCGTTCAAGAAGAAGACGGGCAAGCCGTATGTCGGAGTGCTTTACGGGGGCTTCATGGCGACAAGGCATGGCGTGAAGCTCATCGAGTACAACGCGCGCTTCGGCGACCCCGAGGCGATGAACGTGCTTTCCATCCTGAAGACGGACCTTTACGGCATATTCGAGCAGATGGCCTCGCACAGGATAACAAAGGCGCCTGAGTTCGAGAAGAAGGCGACGGTTTGCAAGTACCTGGTGCCCGAGGGCTACCCCGTAAAATCAGTCACGGACCAGGAGCTGGAAGTGGACGAAGCCGCGCTTGCCGCATCGGGCGCGCGCATGTACTATGCCTCGGTGTACGAGAAGCGCGGCGCCATCTACACCCAAAGCTCGCGCTCGATGGGATTGGTGGGCGTTGCAGGCACGATTGATGAAGCCGAGAAAATCGCGGAGAGCGCGTGCGCGGCGGTGGAGGGGCGCGTGTGGCACAGGCGCGACATCGGCACGCCGGAGCTTCTGAAGAGGCGGACGGCGCATATGAAGAGCATGGGTGCGCCTTAGCAGCCCCTGGCCGGCTGCACGCGGGGATTGGCAAGGTTTAAAAACGCATATATACACTAGTAGACACTGTGATACCATGCTTCAAGCAAAAACGCCAGGGCCAGGCAGTTTGGTCCTCAACGACGGCGGGAAAGGAGTGAATGAATTCCTCAGCCTGTGCAAAAGCAAGGAAATGCCGATTTCCCCGCTTCTTGAAGGGCAGATACGCAGGCGATTCACCATAGAGCGCCTCCCCACCCTTGGCGCAAGCCTTAGCACGCTGAATGAGAAGCTGCAGGACCTCCGCTCCGGCAAAATAACCCTGGAAGACCACAAGCTATGGGTGGATGGCCTTACAAAAACAATAGACGCCGCGTCCGCCTACATCAACCCGCCCAACGGGAGGGAATTCGGCTTTGAGGCAGGCGGCAAGAAATACTCGCTTATCTGCGACGTCTGCGAGCTGACGCTTTACAAGATAGAATAGCCCGCTATTTTTTCCTTCCTTTTTTCCAGTCCAGCACGAACGGAAGCGCAGCGCCGCACTTTTTGCAGCGCGCATCCGCCGTGAGATTGTTAGCCGCCACTTCAAAGCCCAGGCGCTCCACGCAAAGCGCGCCGCATTTCGGGCAGGCCGTGTCCTCCCCGCCGTCGCCAGGCCTGTTGCCGGTGTAGACGTATTCCAGCCCTTCCTCCATTGCAATCTTTCGCGCGCGGAGGAGCGTGCTTCCCGGCGTGGCAGGCAGCGTCATCCTGTTTGACGGGTAATAGCCTGTGAAGTGCAGGGGAATATCCGCATCAAGCCCCTTCACCCATTGGCAAAGCGCGCGTATTTCATCGTCGGAGTCGTTGAGCGTGGGAATGAGCAGGGTGATTATCTCGATATGCATCTTGCTGTGCAGGAGCTTGATGGACTTCAGCACGGGCTCAAGGTGCGCATCGCCGCAAACTTCCCTGTAGAATTTGTCGGTGAACGCCTTGAGGTCCACCCTCGCGGCGTCCAGCCATTCCGCGCCCTCAATCGCCTGGGGCGTCATGTAGCCGTTCGTGACGAATACGTTGTACAGCCCCTTCTTGTGCGCAAGCTTCGCGGTGTCGGCAGCATACTCGTAGAAGATGGTGGGCTCGGTGTAGGTGTAGGCGATGCCCTGCGAGCGGTGCGCAAGCGCGAGCTGCACGAGCTTTTCCGGCGGGAGCTCCTGCCCGAAAATTTCGGCTGGCTGGGAGATTTCCCAATTCTGGCAGTTGGCAACTCCAACAAAACCCGCCAGATAGGAATGCTCGCCTCCGACTTCCATATTATAGACATACCCAGAGTAGCGCCTTTTTTGAATTTTGAAGACTGGCACCAGCCAGTGCGTGCTT
>JBAZBT010000022.1:992-10841 GCA_041671345.1 Candidatus Micrarchaeia archaeon | reverse complement strand
CGTTTGTCACCACGGGCGTGGGCTCGCGCGCAAAGCGGAGGTAGCAGGGCCCGTTGATTTGGTCTATCATTGCCGCGGTCGCCTTTTTCGTCTCTGCCAGGTCGCAGGGGATGAGCAAGTTCATGTTCGGAAGCCCCGCTATCTGGAAAATCTCTTCCAATGCCTGGTGGGTGGCGCCGTCGGGCCCGACGGATATGCCCCCGTGCGCGCCAACGATCTTGACGTTCCAGTTGCCGTAGCAGACGGTCGTCCGCACCTGGTCAAGCGCGCGGCCCGCCGCGAACACCCCGTAGGTGCCGAAGAACGGGATTTTCCCCTCCTTTGCCATGCCCGCCGCCACGCAGGTGCCGGACTGCTCGGCAATGCCCATGGAGAAGAAGCGGTTTTTCCTGCCGGGCTTGTTCTTGTAGAACATGTTGATGGAGATGGAGCCCGATATGTCCGCGCCAAGCGCGACCACGGCAGGATTTTCATTCTCATCCAGCTCCTCGCCAAACCCCTCTTTTGTGGATTTCATCTCCACCTTCATCTTTTCCTGCGCGTTCCACCAGTAGTTTTTGGAAAACTTGGGGAGGGCAGCCTCGATGCCGGCAGCCACTTTCGCCTGGTGGGCCGCTGCGAGCGCAATCATTTCGTCTTTGGGAAGGTGCGTTGCTCCGAGTTCTGCGAGAGCCTTGTCAAGCTCGTCCTTTTTTGGCGCGCGGCCATGCCAGCCCGCCTGGTTTTCCATGAAGGAGACGCCCTTGCCCTTCACTGTCTTTGCGATTATCACAGTGGGCCTGCCTTTTGTCCTTTCCGCCTCCTCGAACGCCGCGAGGAGCGCGGGGATGGAATGCCCGTCGACGGATATTGCGTGCCAGCCGAATGCGCGGTACTTTTCCTCGATGGGGTCGATGTTCATGACATTGCAGACCTCGCCGTCAATCTGAAGGCAGTTCTTGTCAACTATGCCCACCAGGTTGTCAAGCTTGTAGTGCGCTGCTTCCATTGCAGCTTCCCAAATCTGCCCCTCCTGCTGCTCGCCGTCGCCCATCAGGCAGAACACGCGGTAGCTCTTGCCGTCAAGGCGCGCGGCGAGAGCGTCGCCCACCGCAATGCTCAAGCCTTGCCCCAATGAGCCGCATGATGCCTCGATGCCGATGCATTTTTTCCTGTCAGGGTGCCCGCAGAATGGGGAGTCCATTTTCCTCAGCGTGGCTGTTTGCTTCACGTCGAAATAGCCGGTGTAGCCGAGAGGTATGTACCAGGCCGGCGCCTTGTGCCCGGCCGAGAAAAAGAGGCGGTCGCGCCCGTCCCAGGCGGGGTCGGAAGGCTTGTGGCGCATCACGCGAAGGTAAAGGGAAGCCACGGCGTCCATGGAGGATAGGGTGCCGCCAGTGTGCCCGCTTCCTGCGCAGTGCAGCGCGATGAGCGCGTAGCCCCGCATTTCCTGCGCTGCCTTTGCGATTTCTGGCGCGGCATGAATTTTTTCGTTCCCGTTCGCGTCGAATATTCCCATATTACCAAGCCTGCCGTCTAGTTGTTTTTCTGCATCGTGGGGTCTACCACGTGAGCGTGCCGTCCTTTTGGTCCTTGCTGCCGAGCACCGCCTTCATGCGCCGTATGCCCTCGAGGATGTTTTCCTTCGAGGTGGCGTAGGACAGGCGGATGTGCTGCTCCGAGTCGCCGGGGTTCCTCCTTCCGAAGTGTATGTCGGCAAGCACCGCCACCCCGTTTTCCAACAGGAGGCGCCGCAGCTCGTCCGAGTCCTTGAGCCTCAGCTTTTTCACCGCCGCGGTGACGTTGGGGAATGCGTAGAAGGCGCCGCCAGGCAATAGGCAGCGCACGCCGTCCACCTCGTTTAGGAGCTTGACTATGATGTCGCGGCGCTCCTTGAAGGAGGCGGCCATTTTTTCGGATTCTGCCTGCGGGCCGTCAAGCGCGGCCGCAAGCGCGTACTGCGACATGTGGTTTGCGCAGCTCTCCGTGTTCGTCACCCAGCGCGCGATGTGCGGCGCAAGGGACGGGTTTGCGATGTAGCCCATGCGCCAGCCCGTCATCGCGTATGCCTTGGATGCGCCGTCGGAAACGATGGTGCGCTCGTACATGCCGGGCAATGATGCGATGCTCTTGAATTCCTTGTCGTACGAGAGCGTGCAGTAGACCTCGTCGGAATACACCCAGAAGTCGTGCTTTTTCGCAAGCGATGCGACTTCCTTCAGGTCGTCCTCCTCGAGTATCCCGCCCGTGGGGTTCTGGGGCGTGTTTATTATGAGAAGCTTTGTCCTGTTGCTTATGCGGCTTTTCAGCTCCTCGATGTCAAAGCTGAATTTCCTTTTTTCCGAAAGCGGCAGCGGCACAGGCACCGCCCCGTTTGCGATTATCTGGGACTGGTAGATGGGAAAGCCCGGGTTCGGGTATATCACCTCGTCCCCCACGCCATGGTCGGTGGTGCAGGCAACCGTGTATGCGATGAAAGGCTTCGCCCCGTTCGCTATCACCACGTGCTCGGGCCTGACGTCGATTTTCCGGGTGCGCGAGAGGTAGCGCGCCACCGCCTCGCGCGCGAACATGGTGCCGGCGGAGTCGGTGTAGCCGGTTTTTCCGTCGTTTATCGCCTTTATCGCCGCGTCCTTGATGTGCCGGGGGGTGTCGAAGTCAGGCTGGCCGATGCAGAAGCTTATGATGTCTTTGCCTTCGCGCTTCAGCCGGTTGACTTCCGCCAGCACTTCAAAAGCAGTCTCGGTCCCCAGGTCCATTGTCCTTTTCGATACGTCCAAATGCTCACCTTGAATCAAGCAGCGCTGAACCGTGCCGCCCACACAAGCGGATTATGCTGCAATATTTTATATTAGTGGCGGCAGCTGGCGGGCGATGCGGATTGGGCGGGCGCCCGCGGCCGCAAGGATGGGAAGGCTGGGCGCGGGGATGGCATGCGCGGGGGATATGGCTTGCCGGCTGCCTGCTGCCGGCTGCCTGCTGCTGCAAGGATGGGGATGCGGGCGCGGGAAATGTTTTTCGGGGCAGCCGCGGCGATTATGGGGCGATGCATGCGCCTTTTCATCCCGAGGGGCAGCCGCGCCAATCCCGCAGGCACACCCTAAGATTTATAAATTAGAATAGGGAATTAGCTACAGGTGGTATAATGGTTATGAAGAAAGGACAAGCAGCATTGGATTTCCTGATGACGTACGGGTGGGCAATCGCGCTCGTTGTCATCGTGGCGGCGGCGCTCTTCGCGCTCGGCGTCTTCGACGTCAGCAACTTTGTAGGGACAAAGGCGGCTGGATTCTCGGGAGTTGCAGTGCAGGGATGGCAGATGAGCGGAACCACGCTCGCAGTCAAGCTTACCAACCAGGTGGGGCAGAAGATCAACATCACCGGGGTGAGCGCGACGATTGGGACCAGCACAGTGGCCAACATGACGGTGATGGAGCTCAGCACCGGTGAAACGTCCGGCGCAATCGGCATCACAGGGCTGCCATCACAGACATCGGGCGCAGGGTACCAGGCAAAGATGACAATCAACTACACGGACCTGAACTCTGGCTTCCTGGCATCCACGACCGGAACGCTCACTGGAAAGGCAGTATAAGCCCGCCTTTCATTTTTTCTTTTTTTGTTTTTCTTTTCCTTTTTGTTTTTGGCGCCTTAGCGGAGCCGCGGCATGCTGCTTTTTTTTGGCGGCCGCAGGCTAAGCGCTTGAAAGGGAATGGCAGCCGCGCAGGCCTGCCGGGGCGCGCCGGAATGCCGCATTGCGCAGCCGCCTGCGGGCTGGCGCGGCCCGCTTGCAGCCCGCCAATCATTGCCCAGGCGCGGAAAAATATGCGCCGCCCTCGGTTTCCAAGTCATTGGCAAGCTGCATCCTTACAATCAGCAGCCCGGAAAGCAGGCAGATGAGGAACGACAGGCCGAGGTTCGGCAGGCCCAGTATGGCGCCCAGCAGCAGCACCAGCGCCATCATGACCAGGCTGTAGAGAAGGCCGGAAAGCTGCGTGTTGATGATGTTGTAGCCGGGCGGGGCATAGCCTCTTGCGCCGCCGCCCGCATCCAAGGAGAGGTACTGGATTGCCTTGCGGGCGGGCCGCCACCTTACGCTTCCCTGCGGAAGGGTGATGGCGAACGCGAGCATGTCCAAAAGCACAAGCAGCCCCACGCCCGCCCTGGCAACCGGCAAGTCGCCGAAAAGCCCGAAAAAAAGCACGGCATATGAAATGAGGACAAACACACCGAGGAGCGTGCTTTTTCTCATCAAACCACCGCAGCTGATGCCCAGCCAGCATTAAAAAACCAGGCGCATGGCTTTGCGCCAGCAGCAATGGTATAAAAACAGCATGCTGGAAAAAGCGGCATGCACAAAAAAATCATGGCGCAGGCAAAGGAGGCGTGGGGCGACCCGTTCAGCCGCTTCCTCGTGCTCATCATTGCGGCGGGCGCGCTCTATGCGCTTGCCTTTTCCGCGACGGTGGGGCCCGTGGCGCCGCAGCAGTTTTCCGGCAATGCCACGCTCGACGTGCATTTCTTCTACCACCCGGCCTGCCCGCACTGCAAGGAGCAGATGCCCTACAACCAGCAGATTGCGCAGGATTACCCGGATGCGAGATGGGTTTACCATGACACTTCCGATTCCGCGCAGGTAGGCCTGATGGATTCCATGCTCGCATCGCTTGGCAAGGAGCAGGAAGGCGTGCCCACCACCATAATAAACGGCACGGTGATAGTGGGCTTTGACAAGGCATCCACCCCGCAGAAAATCAGGGATGCGCTCCTGGCGGGCGGCGCTGGCAGCGGCGGCAACGGGGCCGAAGCGCAAAAGAAAACAATCACGCTGCCGCTTGTCGGGGAGATGGACCCGTACGGCTATTCGCTGCCCGCGCTTGCCATCACGCTTGGCCTGATAGACGGGTTCAACCCGTGCGCGATGTGGGTGCTGGTCTACCTGATATCCATCACGCTCACGCTGAACGACAGGCGCAAGTTCCTCCTCATCGTGGGCACCTTCCTTTTCGCCTCGGGCGCGCTTTACTTCCTCATAATGTCGGCGTGGCTCAACGCGTTCCTTTTCGTGGGCTACGTGCGCCCGGTGATGATTGCGGTCGGCGCAATCGCGCTTTACTGGGGCATAGCGTCCCTCCGCGAGCTTTGGAAGAACAAGGGCGCGGTCGCATGCAAGGTGGACGACCCCAAGGGGAAGAAGAAGCTATCCGGCGAGATAGAGGCGCTGCTTTCCTCGCCGCTCTCGCTTGCCACGTTCGCGGGCCTCGTGGTGCTGGCATTCACCATAAACTCCATAGAGTTTGTCTGCTCGTCCGCGATACCCGCAGTTTTCACGTCCGTGCTCTCGCTTTCCGGGGTCTCCGCGCTGGAGCATTACGCATACATAGCCCTGTACGTGCTGATGTACATGCTGGACGACATCGTCGTTTTCACGCTTGCCTATTTCGCGGTGGGCGGGACGATTGGGAACAGGATTGCATCGTGGGGCAATGCCATAGGCGCGGCGATACTGATAGCGCTCGGGCTCGCGCTGCTGTTCGCGCCCAACCTCCTGATGGCCTGATTCCCCCAAAGCCGAACAAAAAACGGACCATTTAAATGCAGGCGATGCCTTATCCTTGCGGGTGATTGGAATGGGAAGGGATAATGTTGCATTCGCATTCGTGCTGTTCGCGGCCGCGCTGCTGCTTTTGGGCTGCGCCGCGCCAGCCCAAAACCCGCCTGCCCCGCCAGGGGGGGCGCCTGCAGGCGCCGCGGGCCTGAAATCCTTCGCGTCCTATGACGAGATATACTCTTTCCTGAAAGCCGGCTCTGGCGGCGCCTATGGCAATTATGGGGGCAGGGGGATGATGGACGGCATGATGGTGAAAACCGCGCCTGTCCCGTCGGCCGCGCCAACCGCCCAGGGGGCGGCGGAATCGGGCAGCGGGGCGCCCGCGTCGGATTATTCCCAGACCAACGTGCAGGTGAAGGGCGTGGACGAGCCTGACTTTGTGAAGAACGACGGGAAGTACATTTACGTCGTGAAGAACGAGCACGATTACAGCGGCAGAAGCTACAGCCCGTTCGGCTCGGGAAGCACGGGCAAGGTGAAGATAATCGACGCCTACCCAGCATCGCAGATGAAGCAGGCGGGGGAGATAACGATTGACGGGACCGTAAGCGAGCTGTTCGTCTACAAGGACAAGCTGGTGGTTTTCGGAAGCGTCTACGTGCCTTTCTACTACCCGCGCCCGCTCGCCGCGGGCGTGCGCTGCCTGGGCTGCTCCATGCCGCCGTATTATTCGCAGAACTTCGCGTTCATGAGGGTGTATGACATTTCCGACAAGGCCTCGCCGAGGCTTGTGAAAAGGATTGAGGTGAAGGGCGATTACAAGGACGCGCGCATGGTGGAGGGCAAGGTGTATGCCGTGTTCTCGGACTATGCTTCCTACTCCTACCCGGTGCCGCTTTACAGGGTGGATGGGAACGACAGGCAGGTGGCGCCATCCGACATAAAGTACTTCGACTACCCGGACAGCGGCTACAGCTACAATATCTTCACGGGCGTGGACCTCAGCGACTTGGGGAAGGAGGAGAGCAGGAAGGTGGTGCTCATGGGCGCATCGCAGAACCTGTTCGTGTCGCAGGACAACATGTATGTCACATTCACGACATACGACTACTACGACCCGCAGTGGAAGGTTTACAACGAGGTCTTTGCGCCATACTTCGACGCAGATACCAAAAAGCGCATGGGCGAGATTGACGCGATGAACATTTCCGGCTGGAGGAAGGAGAGGCTCAAGAGCGACTCGGCGCTTTACTTCATCCAGAGCAGGATATACAACCCGCTCGACCTGACGGTGGACTCTGCGCTTCGCGACGAGCTGACTGCGAAGATACAGGAAAGGCAGTCGCAGATGAACGGGCAGGCAAGGAGCGAGGAGAAGACCGAGGCGCACAAGTTCGCGCTTGACGGCTCCTTTTCCTACAAGGGGCAGGCGGCAGTGCCGGGGCACGTGCTCAACCAGTTCTCGATGGACGAGTACAACGGCTACTTCAGGATTGCCACCACGTCCGGGCAGCCATGGGACAGCGCCAACCCGTCATCGAACAATGTATATGTGATGGACGCCGGCATGAAGGTGGTGGGGAAGCTGGAAGGCCTGGCAAAGGGCGAGTCCATCTACTCCGCGCGCTTCATGGGCAACAGGGGCTATCTCGTCACTTTCAAGAAGATAGACCCGCTGTTCGTGGTGGACCTGTCCGTGCCCACCGCCCCAAGCGTGCTCGGGCAGCTTAAAATCCCGGGCTACTCGGACTACCTGCACCCGTACGACGAGACGCACCTCATCGGGCTTGGCAAGGATGCCGCGGCGGCAGAGGGCAAGAACCAGGACTTTGCATGGTACCAGGGGGTGAAGCTTTCGCTGTTCGACGTGAGCGACGTTTCGCGCCCCAAGGAAGTGGCAAAGTACGAGATAGGGGACAGGGGGACGGACTCGTATGCATTGCAGGACCACAAGGCCTTCCTTTTCTCGAAGGAAAGGGGCCTGCTGGCAATACCTGTGCTGCTGGCGAGGATAGACCCGCTGAAGTACCCCAACGGGGTGGAGGCAAGCACCTACGGGGATTACGTTTTCCAGGGGGAATACGTGTTTGACGTGTCGCTGGACAAGGGGTTTGCGCTTAGGGGGACCGTGTCGCATGCAACGGACGAGGGCGAGTTTGCCAAGAGCGGCTATTACTGGTACAGCGACTCGAATGTCAAGCGCGCGCTTTACATGGACGGCACGCTTTACACCGTGTCCGACATGTATGTGAAGGCAAACGACCTCTCCACGCTCCAGGCGGTTTCCTCGCTGCAGATAGGCAACGGCACCGGAGGGGGCTATGGCTACCCGCCGGCGGTGTCGCCCCAGGCGGCAGGGGCCAAGTAGATGGAGGCGCCGATGCCGCAAGGTGCCCCCTTTTAATATTTTATTGCCTGAAATGAGCCATAATAAGGTGGTTATTTGTCGGGCAAAAAATTTGCAGTCCCTCTTTTGGCAATTTTCGGCATTTTTGCGATAGTGCTGCTTTCCGGCTGCCTGTCGCAGGGCTGCACTTCGGACAAGAACTGCAAGGCATGGCAGACCTGCGACGTCGCGAAAAAATCATGCGCGCTGCGCGAAGGGTACTGCAACGCGGACAGCGAATGCAACGACACGCTCAAGACCTGCCCTGCGGCAACGCACCAGTGCGACTTCCAGGAGAACAGGTGCAGGAGCGACGGTGACTGCGGAAGCTGGCAGGCATGCGACGCGGCAGGCAACAATACCTGCAGGCCGCGCCCGGGCTATTGCGACAGCGACTCGACCTGCGACACCAGGACCGAGGTTTGCAACCCGAGCAGGCACACGTGCTCGCCCAAGCCGGGCGGCTGCAATAACCAGTTCGACTGCGATGCATGGCAGGTGTGCAACATGACGTCCAAGCGGTGCGTGCCCATGGAAGGGAGGTGCGCCTCCGACGTGGACTGCGACCTTTGGCAGGTGTGCAATGCCACGAGCAAGGCATGCTCCGTGAAGCCTGGCTTTTGCAACAACGACCTGGACTGCTCCAACTACACCCTTTGCGACAAGGCGCTTAGGCGCTGCGTGGTGACATCGGACTCCTGCCTCACGGACAAGGACTGCAGGGAATGGCAGCTTTGCAATGCAAAGACGAACAAGTGCGAGGCCCAGCGCGGGCTTTGCGCCTCGCTTTCCGACTGCGCATCCTGGCAGATTTGCGACGCCGTCAACAGGCGCTGCATGAGCAGGCCGGGCTACTGCACCACCAACTCGGAGTGCAACAACGCCTACCAGCAGTGCGATGCGCCGGCCCACAAGTGCGTGGTGAGGGCGGGCTACTGCACCAAGTCCTCGGAGTGCAAGTACGACGAGCGCTGCGAGCTGGACCCGCTGTCCACGAGCGCATACCACTGCGTGAAGGCGGTGTGCGGCGCGAACAACGACTGCCCAGGGGGCTTCTGCGACCTGGCGGACCACCAGTGCAAGAGCTCGCCTTGACCCGGGCGCGCACAGCAAGCATTTTAACCCGATGCTGGCAGTTTTGAGCTGGCTTGAAAAACATTAGGAGATGAGCTAAATGGCAACTATTAAGAACGACGAATACGGGCCCGAGATGATAGTCCACGTCTATGACCCAAAGACGGGGATGGAAGGCATCGTGGTCATCGACAACACGGCGATAGGCCCCGCCAAGGGGGGCGTGAGGCTGGTGCCGGACATCACTGTGGAGGAAGTCTACGGGCTTGCGCGCGCGATGACTTGGAAGAACGCGCTTGCGGGAATCCCGTTCGGAGGGGCGAAGTCGGGCATCAAGGCGCCCGGCAACGCGCAGAACAAGGCGGAGCTGGTCCGCGCGTTTTCCGAGAAAATCGCCGCGCTTGTGCCCAGCAAATACGTGCCAGGCCCGGACATGAACATAGGCGAGAACGAGATGGCGATAATTTCAAAGACCATAGGCACGCCAAAAGCCTCGACGGGAAAGCCCGCCAGCATGGGCGGATTGCCCCATGAGCTCGGCTCCACTGGCTACGGGGTCTTCCTTGCCACGGAGGTGGCGCTCGAGCACGCAAAGATTCCGATTGCAGGCGCCACGGTTGCGATAGAGGGGTTCGGCAACGTGGGGACATTCACTGCGAAGTTCCTTACAGAAAAGGGGGCGAAGGTGATTGCGGTGTCCGACTCGAAGGGCACGGTCTGCCTTGAGAGCGGGCTTTCGTACGAGACGCTCATGCGGACAAAGAAGGAGAAGGGCACGGTCACCGCATACCCGGGCGCAAAGGTGCTTCCCGCCGCGGACCTGTTTTCCATCAAGTGCGACGTGCTCATACCCGGGGCG
>JBAZBT010000022.1:0-982 GCA_041671345.1 Candidatus Micrarchaeia archaeon | reverse complement strand
GAACATTCCCATGACCCCCGACATAGAGCTTGCGCTCGTGAAGAAGGGCATCATAATCGTCCCTGACTTCGTTGCGAACGCAGGCGGCGTGATTTCCTCCTACGTGGAGTTCATCGGCGGAACCGAGCAGCAGATGTTCGCGATGGTGAAGGAGAAGATAACCACGAACACGAAGCTCGTATTCGCGCGCGCAAAGGAGGGGAACCTCCGCGCAGCCGCGCTTGAGATTGCAAAGGAAAGGGTATCCGCCGCAATGGCGAAGAAGAAGTGACCCCATGCTTTGCTTCGTGGCGCTTGCTGTTTTTCTTATTCTTTCCATCTTCTCGGCAAAGTACAGGCCGCTTGCGCGCCGCGCGCTTGACTGCGTGGTGAAGAAGGCGACGCTGCGCCCGTGCGACACGGGCCTGGACGAGGAGATAAAGGCTGCAAGCATCTCAGGCATCATGAAAATATCGCCGGGAGGGGCGTCATTCCTCAACAGGCATTTTGAGGCTTTTTCGCTTCTTTTCACGCTGCTTTTCTTTGTCTCGCTGTTCTTTGCCGCGCAGGGGCTGTACAATTTCATAATATACGGCAACTGCAACGGGTTCGAGGGCGGCTTCTGCATCTATTCAGGGGTGCAAAACGAGCTTTTCCTGAAAGCCCCATCCTCGCTTGACGGCGTGTCTGCAGGCAATGCGAGCGCGAACATCACGTTCATTGAATTCGGCTGCTACACCTGCCCATACACCAAGGCGGCAGAGGCGGGCGTGAAATCCATAATCGCGGCATATGGCGACCGCGTGCACTATGTCTACAAGGCATTCCCGCTGCCATCGCACCCGTATTCGCGCGAGGCCGCCCATGCGGCATTCTGCGCGAATGATGAGGGGAAATACTGGGAATACAGGGCTGCGCTTTTCGAGAACCAGGCAGATGTGCAAGCGCGCGGGCCGGCAGCGTTTGCGGACATTGCGCGCTCGCTTGGTCTCGCTGACTTTGG
>JBAZBT010000021.1:2001-11158 GCA_041671345.1 Candidatus Micrarchaeia archaeon | reverse complement strand
CGCGGCTCCGCTTGCCAAGGCCGTGATACGGCTTGCAGCCGCGGCAATCGCCGACTCGGTTGGCGACAGGGTGGTCTATGTCATGAGCTCCGCGTCGGACTTCCTGCAGTCGCTCACCTATCTTTTTTCAACAACGGCAATGGGCTTTGCAGGCGGGAAGCTCCTTGACGGCGCGCGCGAGTCTTTGATATGGTCGGTCAACAGGCCGAGCCTGATGGCGATTTCCCCCGAGAGGATGCATTTCGCATTCACGGACATGCTCTCGGGGAGGATGGTGTACAATGCGCTTGGCAGCCTGGCGGTCGGCGTCCTCTTCATCTACGGGGGCTATGACCTGCCCCTGCTTGCCATTGTTGCGCTTTCGGCATACCTGGTATACGCCTCGCTCGGCCTGAAAAACGCGCACCGCGCGGAGACGCGCTCGAAGCTTTCCGACTTCAGCCCGCTTGGGAGGAGCGGCAAGTTCTACGAGATTGCGGGCGTGTTCGTGCTGGGCAGCCTGCTTTACGGCACTGCGTTTTACATGCTCATCCCGATTTACTTCAACTCGCAGGGGTTCACGCTTGCCGAAATCGGCGTATTCTACGCAGGCTACTTCCTTATCCAGGGGGGCATGCTCCACATCATTTCGCGCAGGAAGGCAAGCACCCGGATGTCGGCATTCGCAGGCGCTGGGATATACGGCATCGGGCTTGCGGGGATTGCGCTTGCGCCCCACGGCATCATCCCGGTTTTCTTCCTTGTGATGTCGGTTGGCGACGCATTCCTTGCGATACTTTGGGAGGAGATGAACTACATCGGCGCCAAGGAGAGCAAGAAGCGCGCCACCGACCTTGCCCTGCTTGTCACCCCGAGCTTTTTCGGCAATGTGCTCTCCGCCGCAATTTCAGGAGCCGCTGTCGCGCTTTTCGGCTTCGCGCCGTTCTTTGCGCTCCTTGCGCTGTCAGAGGCCGGCTTTGCCGCGTGGTGCCTGAGGCTGTCGCGGATGAAGGGTTAAATACTAGCCACGGCACAATCGGCATGCACATCCGTGATAAGACGCAGGTTTGCTGATGCCTTTGCAGGCGATGATTTCAATCTGGAGCTTTGAGGTGTGCATAATTAGCTAAACATGTAGGAACCTATATAAATTGGGTCCGGCATAATAGGAGATACGCCTTTTGCAGAATCTTTTCTGCCAGACAATTTGCTCAAACAGAAGGGGCTTGCTGCAATTGGCAAGATGGGAGTGGAAGCATGACAGCCGAAACAAAAACCGAGATAATGAACGCGTGGCACAGCTACCTTTCAAACATGCAAAGGCGCCACAAGAAGAACGAGGGCAGCACTGCACAGGACGAGGACTACCGCATGGCCTTCAAGGAGGGGATAATCAACCATGATTCCCTGTCCAAGAAGGAAAAAGTCGAGCTCCTCTCCTACATGGGAATGGCCTGAATCGCTTCTTTGTTCTGCAGATAATCACGCGCGCTAGCGTGCGGGCTTTCAAAAAGCAGCGAAAGCGGACAATGTCCCAAAAGGCACAGGCTTGTTGCAAATGGCATGGGGGCATTATAAACCCACGATGGGGATGTTGGCGCGGTGATACCAATGGCAGCTAAGAAAAAAGCAGTAAAATCAAAGGGAAAGAAGAAGAGATAATGAATCCTGGGCGGCAGCGCCGCCATTTCTGTTTTTTTGGCATCAGAGTCAAGTCACGTCATCACAAGTGAGTCAGGGTCGTAATGCTCATCATCTGCCGCAATTGTTCTGCCGCGCGGTTATATTAAATCCTCGGGCTTCCTGCCCGCGAGCTTCGCTTTTACAAGCGTTATCGTGAACGTCTTTTCCTGCTCCTCCAATAAATGCACGGGGAAAATGAACCAGCCGTCGCGGTTCACGCGCCAGCCGATGAGATACGTGATGCCCGTCACTTCCTCCCATTTTTTCATTGCCGCAGCTTTTTCCTTGGGAAATGAAAGCGAGCCGGATTCCCATGCCTTGCATTCTATCGCATACTGCCTGCCCTGCCGAAAGGCAAGGAGGTCCGGCGAAAGGGAATTCACGCCCGAGCCTGCCGCGCGGATGACCTCGAAGCCGTGAGTGGAGAAGAAGTGTATGAGCTCGCGCTCCGCGCGCGCGCCTTTCTTGTAGGTGCCGAAAGCCATGAGGATTCCCAGTGGGAAAACGCTGAAAAGGAATAAGAACAAAGCAGTAGCTGAGGGGAAGTGAAAACAAAAAAGAAATTCCGAACTAAACCGCGTCCTCTTCCACGCACTCCTCGCACGTAAGCTTGCCTGCGTCGCGGGTGAGCTCCTCGGAGAAGCAGCCGCAGATTTCGCAGATGCCGGTGTAGTATTCGTTCGGCTTGCTCTTGCGTATCTCCTGCATTTCGGAAACGACGTCCACCATGCCGGGGTAGACGCGGAGCAGGTCGCCTTCCGTGATGATGCCCACGAGCTTGCCTTTCTTGTCCACCACGGGCAGGCGCTTTATCTTGTTTGCGCGCAGAGCCGAGGCGGCGGATTCGATCTTGTCCGAGGCCTTTATCACTTTCAGGGGCCTGCTCATGACCGCGGATAGCTTGGTCTTCTTCGGGTCGCGCCCCTGCGCAATCACCTTGTAGACGATGTCGCGCTCGGTGATGATGCCTTTTGCCTTGCCTTTCTGCATCACGATTATGGAGCCGATCACCGTCTTTTTGAGGAGCCTTGCGGCGTCCACGACAGTCTTGTCGGCTGGAAGCGTGAATACCCCCACCGTCATGCATTGGCCTACGCGAACGTCCATTTTCATAGTGACACCCCGGTTTGCCATTCGCGCCTAAAGCTTATAAAACGAACTCGGGCGGGAGGTCACTTCGGGTTGAGCGCCAAGAGGGCTTCTTTTTTTTCAGCGCCGGACATTTCCTGGAACTTGTAGAAAATGCTGCCCCCCAGGGGGCCGGAGGCCATCTTCAGGACGCACTCGCCCTTGCCAAGCTCCACGTCCCCGGCAGCCATGGGGCCGAGCACAAGCCTGCCGATCACTTCCAATGCCCTGTCGCTCACGCCAACGAGGCTGCCTTCGCGCGCGACAAGCGCCATCACGCCGGTATTGGACTGTATCAGGAGCCCTGCCCTTTTTGCCGACGCCCCGTGCCTGTTCGCAACGTCTTGAAAATCGACTGTCTTTGATTTGGATATTTGCACTGCAATCCCTCCGTGCTTCCCTTCCTGCCCACAACTGTTTAAAATCATTTGTGGAAAGAAAGAAGCGGTGCAAAAATGGAACTGAGAAGCTTCATGGCCGGGATACTCTGCCTTTACGGGGTGCAGGTGATACTCCCGGTGCTCGGGATTGCCGTGGCAGTCACCACGCCAAACCCGCTGGTGAACCTTGTTTTCGGCATCGTGGCGCTTGTGCTGGCATACTACCTGTTCCGGAACTGAGAAAACGCGCTAATTCCTTCGCCAGCTTGTGCTTCCGTCCTTCCTGTCCTCAAGCACGATGCCGGCCTGCGCGAGCCCTGCGCGGATGGCATCGGACGCGGCGAAATCCTTTTTCCTGCGCGCGTCGTTCCGAGCGGCAATGAGCGCGAGAACCATTTCATCAAGCGGGGCGGAAGGGATGGAAAATTGCCTGCAGATTTTTCCAACCGCTGCGGAAGCATCCGGCGACTCGCTTGCAGCCGGAGGGAGAAGGTTGAAAATTGCAAGCAGCCTTTCAAGCGCGGCAGCCGCCCCCTTTACCTCTTTCTCCGAGGCGCTTGCCTCCGAGCATGCGCCGCTGATTTTTTTCGCAAGCGGGAAAAGCGCGGCCATTGCGGCGGGCGTGTCGAAGTCGTCGTCCATTGCCGCGATGAATTTTGCCTCGGCCTCGTGCGCGGAAGGGGCGAGGGGTCCGCCGCCAGGCGCCTTCGACGAATATGTGCGCGCGGCTGAAAGCGCGCTGTGCAGCGAGGAGAGCGCGTTGCCGGCCGCCTTCACGCCGTCCTCGGTGAAGTCAATCGGGCTGGAATAGTGCGAAAGCAGGAAAAGCGCGCGCAGCGGCTGCGCGCCGTATTTCTCCAATCCGTCCGCAATGGTGATGAAGTTGCCAAGCGACTTTGCCATCTTCTCCCCGTCCACGGTCAAAAAGCCGGTGTGGATGAAATAGCGCACGAACGGCTTGCCGGTCGCGGCCTCGGACTGGGCTATTTCGTTCTCATGGTGCGGGAAGACAAGGTCGCGCGCGCCCCCGTGTATGTCGATTGTGTCGCCAAGGAGCGAATTCGCCATTGCGGAGCATTCTATGTGCCAGCCAGGGCGGCCATCGCCCCAGGGCGAGGAAAATGTCGCGCCGGGTTCCTCACCCAGCTTCCAAAGCGCGAAGTCCTGCGGGCTTTTCTTCTCCTCGTCCACCTCGATTCTTGCGCCGGCCTTCAGCCCCCCGGATGACTGGTGGGAGAGCTTGCCGTATTCAGGGAACATGCCAACGTCAAAATACACGCCGGTGGAAGTCCTGTAGGCGGCGCCTTTCTTTTCAAGGCGGGATATGAGCGCGATTATCTGCGGGATGGAGCCGCTCACGCGCGGGGCGATGTCCGGCTTCATGATGCCAAGCGCCGCGCACTCCTTCTCGTACTGCGCGGTGTACTTCCCGGCAAGCTTGGTGGGCTCCATTTTCCTTTCCTTTGCCCTGTTGATTATCTTGTCGTCTATGTCGGTGACGTTCTGCACGAACTTCACGTCATACCCTTTGAAAATCAGGTAGCGGCGGATGGCATCGAACGAGACGAATGTGCGCGCATGCCCCAGGTGGCTGCTGTCGTATGGGGTGACCCCGCACACGTACATGCCCACCTTCTTCCCATGAAGCGGCGTGAACTCCTCCTTTTTCCCGGACAGCGTGTTTTGTATCAGCAACTTCCACACCAAACCTTAGACCACGCGCACTTCCACGCTCTTCTTCACGTAGTTGAGCACATGGGAATAGTCGCGGTAGTGCTGGCTCACGGTGAGCTGCGCGGCATACGTGCCTGCGGGGGTCTGCGAGTTTGCGCATATGGAAAAGTTCACGGTCTTTTCCTTCTGCGCGGGAAGCTCGCCAATCCTTATTTCCTTTATCTTGGCGATGCTCACGTTCTCGAACCCCAATGGCTTTGGCACCTCGACGGAGAGCGACATCATGAGCGGCGCGTCCGACGCGTTTGCCACCGTGACCAAAAGCTCCAGGCAGTTCTCCTTGCGCGCATTGAGGCGCACCGGGCGAAGCGAGGTGGAAACGTTGAAGGGCACGCCTGCGCGCGCAGGCTCCTCCTTCTTCCCCAAAAGATTGTCAAGAATACCCATAAGACCATTCCTCCTTTTTTAGCATGAAAGGCTACTTCCTCCGTTTCTTCTTTGCATTCATTTTTTTAGGCTTTGCAGGGGGGGCGCGGGCAGCGGGCGCCTTTTTTTGCGCCACCGCCTGCTGCCCGTGCGGCGCCACGGTCTGCGCGGAGGAATCCGAAATCCGCTGGAAGTGCGGCACGTCCTCAAGCGCAAGCGAGAAGAAAACATAGAGCATGGAGAACAGCGAGCCCGCCTCGAAAACGCTGGAGGCGAACCTCGCGGTGTTTGGCGTCATCCCCAGGGGCACGCCGAAAAGCTCGATGGAAAAGCCGATGGCGAACCCGAGCGAGGCGTACCCCAGGAAATATGCGTGCCTCACCGCGCGCCATTTCGTGAAGAAGAAATGCACCGGGAGCTTTTTCTTTGCGGCGTCCCAATAGTGGCGGTAGTAGATGAAGATGAAGAACGCGAGCCATGCAAGGAGCGCCTTGACAAGCAACAGCGGGGAAATCAGGTCGGATGCCGTTATTGGGAGTGCCATGGGGCAATTGCGGGGGCAAGTAATTAATCTGTTTGCCCTTCAGGGGCATCGCGCTGCGCCCCGTGCCGGGCGCGCAGGCCGGGGGCCAATCTCGCAACGCCCTAGGAAAGCCTGTCCGCGGCGAGGTGCGAGCAGCCCTCTTTTTGTGCCACAGCACAAAAAGGGGCCCCTTTTTGCGAAGCAAAAAGCGGGTAGCCCAGCAGGAATGCCAAAGCGGCAGCTTGGCGCCGCAGAACCGGCTGCGCCAGCATCGCGCGGCTTGCAGGGGAGGAAACGCAAAACGCCCTAGGAAAGCCTGTCCGCGGCGAGGTGCGAGCAGTACCCAAGCAGGAATGCGCCTGACGCGGGCGCGCCGAAAATGAAATATGCGGCAACGGCTGCCGCAAATGCGAAGGGCGCGCTGTGCATCACCCCCCTGTGGCGCGGGCGGAAGAGGATGTCGATTGCGAGAAGCGCGCCCCCTATCGCGGCAAATGCGATGGCAAACTCCCGCGCGCCACCCCCTTTTGCAAACGAAAGGGAATGCGCCGCGGCAAGGACTGCAAGAAGCGCAACCGCATAAGTTGCCTTTGACGCCTTGCTGTTCCGTATGTCAAGGTCGGGAAGGAGCGAGGAGGCTGCGGACACTGCGCAGAAAAAGGCGGCGTCCAGCATGCCAAGGCGCAGCAGGTACGCCGCAGCCGCGCCGCATGCGACCCCTATGAAAAGATGAGCGCGCCAGTTCATGCCATCACCCCTCATCTATGCTGGCGCCCTGCGCAAGCCAGGCATGCGCGCCGGTCCATGTGCCGCCCCGCGTTTTGGCTTCAGTCCGTGCTTCTCAGGATGGAGGAAAAGTGCTTCTTGTAGTGGTTCAGGTGGTGCGGCTGCTCCTTTTCGGACATCTTCATGAGATTCGACGACAGGTTGAGTATCTCGTGGTATGCCTCGCCGAACGCGCCTTCCGCAGCCAATACTTCATCCGGCGTGCGGCACTCGGATGCATCGCAGAGCATGGCAAGGTAGCGGAGCTGCGACAATGCCTCCTCGCCCTGCGCCGTCAGGCGCGCCTTCTGCCGCGCATTGCCCCGCAGGCGCTTTTTCGCATTTGCGAACATCGCAAGCAGGTATTCGTAGATGGAGGTGAAGATGCCTTCCCTTTGCGCCGGCGGCTGCTTGCGCACCATTGCGAGGGCGGTGTCGAACATCACGTTCGTGGATGCCACTGTCTGCTCGGGGACAAGGAGCTGAGCCTCGCGCAGCGGGTCGATGTAGGCGTCCTCGCGGTCAAGGGGGGTGCGCGGGAACTTGGGCTTGTGCACCGCGGATGGCTCGCGCTCAAGCTCTATCTGCTGCTGCACAGCCCTGCTGGGGCTTGAAATCATTTCCATGCTGGTCGCGTATTCGTATTTGCCGGGAAGGTTTAAATAGAGAATGTCGCATATGGAAATGGAGGCGCGTATAATGCATTTTGTGCATATTAGTGGCTTTTTCAGTGTTGGTGCGCGCCCTATGCAAACCGGCAAATCAACCTCAGGGGTGGCGCTATGAAAAACGACAAAACGGAGTTCATGGGGAACGGGGGAGATTTCTACAAGACGATTGCGCATGCGATAGAGAAGGAGGATTACAAGGAATGGTTCACGAACCTCCTTGCGAAAGAATACATCGCAGCCCTGCCTGTGATGTACCGCGCGACCAAGGACGCAAACCGCCGCTTTGCGCTTTACCTGGAGGCTGAGAAGGCAGCCCAGATTTACGCGATGCTCGTCTATTACATCTATCCAAACAGGCCCAAGTTCAGGAAGGAAATAGGGTCAAACAAGGAGCTCTCCGAAAATTTTGCAATGGTGAAGGACTGGATGGAGGAGAACGGCGGCAGGGAATACGCGGAGGGCACATTTGGATTCCCGGCCGGCGAAGCAAAGCCTGAGGGCAGTTCCTAGGGGAGATAAACATGCTCAATTTCCAAACAAACACAAGCGCCTTGAAGAGCCAGCAGCCGCTGGAGTATGCCAAAAACCTCCCCGAGATGAAAAAGGAATGGGAGCATGCCAACGCCCTGATGGGAGAGATACAGAAGCTGGCGAAGGCATTGGTGCTCGGCAAGGCTGCCACGCAGGAGCAGGTGGCGGATGTTCTTGGCCAGATGAAGTCGAAGATGGATGAGCTTAAGGCGTATTCGGATGCTTCGAAATTCCTCAATTTGGGCAGGGAAACCAGCCTGATGTACTGCCTGCAAAACATGGCGAAATGCCAGAATGCGATAGCCAGAACGAATGACCCAGGCACCGCGGTCCAAAACATCGCATTGCTGGATTCGCATACAACGTATTACATGCTCAAAATCGGTGCGTACCAGAAGCTGGCTGGCGTCATGGAACTGATAGACGCGGAGAAGCTTGACTCCGCGCTTGCAACCTTCCAAAAAGGGAGTAACACCGACGTATTCCTTGGCTCATTTTCCACCAACCAGATAAAGAATGCGGTTGGCGCAAAAGACGCTGGCAAAGCGGCAGATGCATGCCAGAAAATGTTCGAGGCCCTTGAAAGGACGCCGGTTTGGGCGCCCGTGGAGCTCAAGGGCGTCGAGATAACCGCGATTGACCCTTTCCATGACGAAAGCACGTGGGGAAAGGCGCTGTCATGGGTGCCAGTAGCAGGCTCGATCAGGGACATTGCCAGGGGCATAAAGCACATGAACCGCGGCACGGACAGCTGGTACACGGATAAAGAAGGCTGGATGGTGCTGGGCATAGGCATGGTGGGGCTGGGGCTGGACGTTGTCTCGATTTTCACTTTTGGCGCAACCAGCGTAGTCAAGACGGCAGGCAGGAAGGTGATGATGGCGGAAATGGGCAACATGCTCAAGGGAACCGCCAGGCTCCAGGCAACCAAGGAACTGGCAAAGGTATTCACCACGGCCGAGTTGCGGGAGATAACAACGAAGAATCTGTCAAGGGACGGGCTGACCGAAGTATTTGAACAGCTGGGCCAGGCTGAAACCAGGGGAGTAGAACGCATTATCTTGAAGGACGGGGCAGTCAACATGATACCCGACACGGAAATTGCCGGAAAGATTGTCCAAAAGCTGAAGGCAGGGATGGTGGAAGCGGTTTACGCAAAGACAGGCGGCAAGCTGTCCAGGGATGAGATTGCCAATGTGGTAGAGGACTCGTACGGGACCATGTTCGAGCGCGTACAGGCCAAGATTGAGAGAGAACTGACGGAAAGAAGCGGCAGCCCCATAATGGGTGCGGCAGACCAGGGCGCAGTCAGGGGAATAATTCTGAGGGAATACAAGGATGTTTCCAAGGCAACCTCAAAGGGCTTTGCCAAGAAACTGAGCGCGCTTGCGATAGAG
>JBAZBT010000021.1:0-1991 GCA_041671345.1 Candidatus Micrarchaeia archaeon | reverse complement strand
GAAAATGGCGGGCAGGAAATATGGCGACATTGTGGAGCCCCTTGAGGCAGGGGTAAAGGCAATGGCCGGGCCTGAGGCCTCGGGAAGCGATGGGTGGATTACCGAACTGGCCAAAACCGCAATCAGCAAGACCAAGGGCCCAAGAGGGTGGATAAACAAGGACGTCAAGGACATTGTGGACGCAGGGATAAGGAAGAACATCGAAAAAGCCTTCAAAAGCGTGGACATCTTGAACGGGGCGAAGGTTGGCGGGCTGGTAGACGGGATAGTCGCGAACATTTCAAAGGGAATAACCGATGGCATGGGCGAAACTGAGCTGAAGGTGCTGATGAAAAAGGAGATTGAGGGGGCGACGGAAGGGATAGAGGCGGCAATGAGGAATGAGATAGTGGATGCCATGCAGAAGCAGGCAATTGCCAATGTGCTGAAAAACAATCCCGGGATAAAAACGCTGACCCCGAAATTGAGAGACATGGTGGCAAGGGAGCTGGAATACCTTGGATTGCCGGATGCAAAAAAGCTAATAGTCGCGGAGCAGCTTCTTACGGACGGGCTTGCGGCGCAGGCCAAAAATGTTGCCAACAAGCCTTCCGGCTCTTTGTTTGTGAAGTCCTGGGACAGAACTAAGACAAGCTTCATAAGCGACAAGGAACTGGCCGGCATTAATAGCTGGAAAATAAATGAAACGCTAGTGCAGCGTTTTATGAACGTTTCATGGGCGGCTGCCAAAGCGCCATATCATTTAACCCGCACCGCTGCGGCAGGTCTTTTGGTGGATGTGCCCGTGGTGGCAGGCAAGTTCACGTACAAAAAAATACTGATTCCGACAGGAAAACGGATTGCATACACCGACCTGGCGTATGCCGTGCCGGCTAGGGGAGCGTACCACTGGGGCGCAAACGCGATACTGAACCGCGAAGACAGGAGAAAGGCAATCCCCATCAAATACATGCAAACCCTTCCAGGGGAGGCATTCGACGCCCTGTTCAGGCAGGCGTATGGAAAGCTCCAGGATGGGGAGATATATGCCAAGATTGACGGCAGGGAAACCAGGCTGATAACGCGGGAGAACGGGAAATACACGACCGACAAGCCCATTGAGGGGCTTGCAGGCTTCGGGCGCCACCAGGTGGAGATGAGCATCAGGAACACCGAAGGGGCGGGGATTTGGAAGGCCACGCGGAAAATGGACCTGGACAGGGTGATAGAAAGGAAGATAGTGCTTGTCGAGGTCAGCCCGCCGCTTTATGATTATGGCGCTGAGAGCAAGGCGGTGACGATTTACGCCCCCAACGGCGCGCGGCTGGCAGACCAGGAGCTCGTGCTCACCACCGCAGACGCGAAAAGGAAATATTTCTGCAAGACGGACAACAACGGAAAGCTGCTTTTGGGCAAAATGGACAAAGCAGGAAAGGCCAAATATGGCGAAAATGCATTTGCCCCGGAGGAAGGCGTGCAATACCTGGTGTTCTCCAAGCGCAGGATGCAGCTGGGCGATTTCACGCTGAGTGGCGGCAACTTGCTGTCGAACCAGAGCGTCTCGGCCAGCCAGGGGGGCGCGCAGCAGGAGGTAGCAAGCGCCGAGATAACGCAGGCAATCAGGCCGAACCAGCAGGGCGCGCTGCTTTTCGAGGACCCGGCAAGGGCCAAAAATATTTCGCTGGTGGCAGGCGGCTTTGGAAGCGAGGTTAAGCTATATGAGGGGTCCCCGGACGGGAACCCTGTGGCAATCGACATTGCAAAGCTTGCCAAAGTGCCAAAAAATGACAGTGGCGAATGGGAAATCATATACCAAGGGGGAGGGATGACCTCGAAGACGATTCTCCTGCCATCCACGGAAGAGATTGCGTTTCAGAGTGAAGGCAAAATCAACATCCAGTTCGAGAAAGAGCTATATATAAGGAAGATTACGAACGGGGAGCATGAGGGAGACAGCCCCGGCAAGCAACTGGTGCAAACAATGCCCCCAGGAGTCTATATATACGAACTAT
>JBAZBT010000020.1:0-11196 GCA_041671345.1 Candidatus Micrarchaeia archaeon | reverse complement strand
ACGGCATAAATTACCTTAGAAGAACAAAGCATTTGGCCTGGGTGCTGAAGGGCTTTTTTTACATAAAAACACTGGAAGAGAGGAAGGCGGGCGCGTCAAATGCCAATTTTTTCGAGGCGGTTGCGCGCGCGCTTAAGCATAAGGGCGTGAGATGGTATTTCGGCTTTGACACCGCAGTGAAGCTGAACAACCTGACCCATGAATACTTTGCAACTGACTGTATAGTCTCGGACAGGATTTTCCGGTCAAGGAGTGTTGCAATATTGGGACATAGTGTCAGGTTCATCAAGCTCAAGAAAAGCCTTTTGGGGTTTGGCATAATCTCCAGGGACGAGATAAACTACTCCGGCATTGAAAAAACGCTCTTGGACATCGCATACATCCGAAAATACCGCGGAATCGGCGATTCTGCCATCCGGGATGAAACCGCGGATTTGCTTGGGCACGCAAACAGGAAAAAGCTTCTGGAATATGGCAGGCATTACCCCCTATCAGTGAGGAGAGCGTATGGACTTTGAGAAGCTTGCGGGCTACCTGGACGGGAAGACGGGGATTGCAAATGCCGAGCTACGTGCAAAGGACGCATTGCTGCAAAACCTGCTTATCGAACTCGCAGGCAACGGATATTTCAGGGACAACTTTGTTTTCAAGGGCGGCACGTGCCTGGTAAAGGCATATTTCGGGTATTACCGCTTCTCGGAGGATTTGGACTTTTCCTGGATTAAACAGGGGATATATGCTGGCAAATCCGGGAAGCAGGTCCGCAGGATCATCTCCAAGGAAATCGACCGCATGCTTGAATTGATATCAAAAGCAAGCGAAAAACTGGGGCTGGACTTCAAGCCGCAGAAACACAACAGGAGATATGTTGAAATCGGGGGGAGCAACCGGCTTGTCACGCTGAAACTCTGGCGCAAGCCCTCTGGCAGGCCGGAGGGCTTCATAAAAATCCAGGTGAATTTCGAGGAAAAATTCTTCCATCCGTTCCTGGAGAGGGAGCTCAAGCCTGTTTTTGACGTGAAGGACAAGAAAGAGCTGAAGGTCCTGTTTCCTGCGGAAGCGTACATCCTGCTGGAAAAGCCAAAAATGAAGGTGTATGGCCTGAGGGAGATAGCTGCCGAAAAAGTAAGGGCGATATTGACGAGAAAGGGCGTGAAGGCGAGGGATTTCATAGACCTTTATTACCTCTCGAAACAGGGCATACTTGTGGAAAACGTGGAAAAAGAGGCGATTGCAAAAACAAGGGACATGCTCCGCTACATGAAATATGCCGACAATATGCTGCTGAAGGGGGAGGCGCTCGGTAAATTCGATATCGAGAAAGAGCGCTATCTGCTCGTAGGCAAGATGGGTGATGATTTCAGGAAATTTTCAGAAGAAATGACCCCCCGGCTGATTCGGATGATTCACGAGCTGGGAAAGTAGCACAGCTGTTTCAAGTCCAATCCAAAGACCATCTTCTCGCGGTATTTCACTTCATCCGGGATGTCGTAGATCATGGGAAGCGCCGGAGTTTATTGTAGCGCGAGATATGATAATTATTCGTGGACAAATAGGCACTACTATACAGCAGAGCAACACAAGAATGATGCCTGGGTCTGCCGAGGGCAGTGGCGCTCAGCACATCTCAGCCGTAATATCCGCCATCACCATTCTTCTTTTCTTAGCTCATAGCAGATAACTTATTATTCATCTTTCTTTAGAATAGCGCCATGCTCTTGCAACAGACTGGTTCTACACCTCTGGTGGTCACAAAGACGATGCCCCAGGAGAAAATTGAAACCAGCCTAAAAAAACAGCTAACCCATTACCAATTGGATTTTTTGTCTTATGATTTGAAAAATATAAAAAATATCGATAAACTCATTTGTGGCGTCTTTGGCCAAGACCTTCTTGGCGGGCTGGGCTTGTTTAGGATGGAAAGTATGCCCGAAGAAAAGATAAAAAAAATGGCAAGCACCGCATTTTCGATTTTTTCAGCCATTGATGGCGATTTTCAAGAAAAATACCTTGAGCTGAGGAAATCCAAGAACCAGCGAATGACGGCGCTTGAGATGGTATCTGAAGCTTATTCATATGCATTAAACAATAACAAAATTACCTATTCGGTAGAGGATAGGACGGTTCGCGGCATGGCGGGCAAATACATGGATTGCGACCTTTCATCCTACCTTTTCATTCAGGTCGGCATGTCGGTCGGACTCGAATTCAAGGGCATTAAATTAGAAACACGTGAAGAGTACATAAACTCCGAAAATGTTTATCGCAGCGCTGGTCATTATGTTCCAGCTTATGTAGAAAATGGAAAGGTAACACATTATATCGAAACCACGGCGCTCTACGGAAAGAACACATCGCCATATTTTTTTGCAATCGTGCCGGCTGAGAAATGGGAAAAGGAAAACAAAAAAATCCTGGCAGTTGAATCCTTTATCTATGACCCTGGCACTAGCACGTTCCTGAGCAGCCCGACCCATAACTGGCTGGAGTTCAAGCAATCAGGTGATAATGAAGCATGGAACGCATACTTTGATTGGCTTGCCAATAGAATGATCATCCGTTCGGGCCATTTCCTGATTGACTCGGAAGAATTTGAGAAAATGGTTGTTTGGGCAAAAAAACGATGGGATCGGGATGATAAGGATATCACCGCTTTCAACATATATTACAAGATTTTGAAAACCGGTTCGCGAACTAATTGGAGGGCAATGGGCGTTCCTAGCCACGAGCAGGAGGAATTCCAACTATACAAATCGGGCGTCCATATTTTTGGCAAGGAAAAATTGGAAAAGATTGGGATAGAAGAGCCGAGCGTGTGGAGAAAATTGATGAATCCAATTGACTGGTGGGACCCAGGAGCCAGAAAGTAAATGTCCTATAGCTTCCCGTGTTTTTGGCGCTTAAACCCGCCCTCATTGAGTTGAGTATCAGCCTCAAATCCCTGGCATCGAATGCATAAATTGAGATTTCTAAGACGTAAAAAAAATAAAAGTGCGACCGCCGGGATTTTCAGAGCCGCAAACCCGTGGGGGTTTGGGCGGTGACGGACTAAGGGGGACGGACAAAAGCGGAGCTTTTGTACGCGAAGTCGGGCGAAGCCCGACGACGAAGCCCCCTTGGGCTGTCATTTGAACCCGGGTTACGAGATTTATGCGGCCAATTCCGCAACAATCGATGCCGATTAGCCTTGGCAACCTCGAGTCCTACCAGGCTAGACTACAGTCGCACATTTGCATGCTGCGAGGCAAGGTGATTAAAATCCTCCATTTTAAAACGGTTTCGCTTGGTTTTGCGGGAAGGGAATGGCTACGGCGGCACGGCAGCACATGGTTTATATTATATTCATGCGGAAAGGGGTCATGCGTGCGCGGGGCTTTGTTTTCTCACTGGACGCCTTTGTGGCATTCGTCCTTATCATGATCACCATCAACCTCCTCATTTTCACGATTGGCGCCCCCAAGCCGTATTACACCGAGCTTGAGGCGGCGCACATCCTGGCGCACGACACGCTGTCTGTGCTTGCCACAAGCGGGGATGCCGTGCAGGAAGGGGGGACAGGGCAGACCTATCTCGAGAGGATACTGACGCAAGACGGCGCGACCGGCAGCATAATGCGCAAGGTGGCAGGCGGGGAAATCGGCCGCGCCTACAACCCCATAATACCGAAAGGGTACGGCTACAGGCTGGAATACCTGAACCTTGACAGCGCGCAGGCAGTGGAAACCGCGGGCACCGGCGGCGTGCCGCAAGGCAATGAGGACTGGCAAACGCTTTACGACGCAGGGGCTGATTGCCCGTCTTCTGACAGGTGCGGCAAGAATTTCACCAAGCTGCAGGCGTCCGCAATCACGTTCCTGTCGGCGTACATATTCCCGCCCATGCCGGGCAAGTCGCCATTCTGCCACGCAGGCTGCAACGGATATGGCCTGAGCGGGAACGCGGAGGCCATCTACGCGGCGCCTTGCGATGCAACGCCGTGCAACACCACGACGTCGAATTTCCGGATTGGCAAGAACGCGGTGAGGATAGTAAGGCTGATAGTCTACACGTGATGGTAACATGGGAAAAACAACAAGCAGGGCAAGGGGCGGCTTCTTCTTCGCAGTCATGGCGCTTGCCATGCTGTCCCTTGTGCTGATGACGGTGCAGGTCTGGGTGAAAACGTTCGAGCAGTCGGATTACCGCGCATCGCAGCGCTTCAAGGGCGAGGCGATGAGGTCCATCCTTGCCAGCCTCTCGGACAGGACGCTTGCGGATTTTGCGAATGCATCCGCATTCTATGCGACTTACAGGCTGGCCGATTACACTTCCAATTCCCAGACCCCGCTCCTGCAGGACGACAACGGCGCGCCTTCCAACAACCGCGGAACCGCCAGGGTGAACAGGACTATTTTCGAGCTCATGCTCGACGGGACAAGCGAGCCTAACAGCGGCTCCCCGCTGCAATACACGCAGGAGGAGGCGAATTCGTACACGATAAGCGGCTGGCAGAACCAGACGGATGCCGCCGCGAACGCAATGGGCTTTGACGTCCGGTTTTCAGATGCAAAGAACTTCAACTACTACCAAATCGACGCCTGGGCCGTGGGCGTGGCGTTTGACATGGAAATGAACATCACGGACGCCGAGGGCACCATGCGCCAGAACAAGGTCATGCACGCGGAAACCAGCTTCCCGGTTTCTGGCTTTTTGGACCCCATGGTGACCAGGAACGACATGGCGCACAGGAATGTGGAGAGGGGCGCCGCGACCGAAAAGCAGATTTTCAAGCTGGACGAGTACAACGTGCCCGCGGATGTCGCGCCAAAGCGGATGCGCGACGCGGCCTCTCCGGGAAACGGCAGGGGAATCGAGGGCAACGGCTGGTTCTTCGGGCCCATTGCTGAGGATTACTCCAAGCTTGGCAACTCGACCGGAGTCGACACGAACAGCCTCAAGCAATACGTGCTTGTGAGCCCGTACAACAACGGCAGCGTGGCAAGCATTGCGGATTCTTATGGCGCGGTGATACTCACCGAAGAGCCGGAGCTCGTTACCCTGGTGAGGGGCGGGTGCAATGTCACAAGGCAGACAAGGTGCCTCAACTGCATGGAAAAGACGGTGCCTGACCAGGCGGCAGGGTGCCTTGACAGCGGATGGGGGACGTTCTCGCCCGGCAACAACCCGGTGAGCGTGCCTGTCATCGTGGCGACCAACTGGAAGACGGATGACGTGAAGGCGGTGACCAGGGCGCAGGCGGGCGGAACCAGCGTCACCGACCATTATGTGCTGATAGACAATGAGAAGGAAAGCAGCCCCGAGAAGATGGCGGGGTACCACAGGATATGGGACATCACGCGGCTTCGCGACATGGCGATATGCGGCTTCTACGTGCGGGGGGAGAGGGGGCCTTCATTTTTCCAGAGGATGCTGGCAGGCGCGGAGAGCATCTCAAACCAGGAGTTGGGCATTGAAAGCTTCGTGGTGGGCCAATGGGCAGGCGGCGCTGAAGACAAGCTCAACGACCACGAGGCGGACAAATATTCCCGGCTCGACTGGGAGTTCTACCAGGAAAAGCAGGGGAATGACGTTGCCATGATAAAGGGCATGATGGGCTGCAAGAGCAAGGAGATGTGCAGCACGGACAATGCAACCAAGATTGGCCTTGGGCACTTCAGGCTGAGCGATGACGCAACCTCGAGATATTTGTCAACATTGATTTCCTGCAAGGCAACGCCTTCGGCGCCTTGCTGATGCGGGAATGCGGTGAAACGATGGACGGGAAAAACATCCGCGGGCAGGCAATGACCGAAATGCTCGTGCTGGTAGGCTTTGCGCTCGTGTTCATCATACCGATTGCATTCCTTTTCCTGTCATCATCCAGCAACGAGCTTTCCAAGACCTCGGTGATGCAGGCAAAGGCGACTGCAAGGGCGATTGCCGACACCGCGGGGGAGGTCTATCTGCAGGGGCCTGGCGCGCGCAAGGACATTGTGGTGAACTACCCCCAGGGCGTGACCGGCGCAAGCGTGGGCAGCGGCGCGGTGGTGCTCACGCTGGACTCGAACGGCTACAGGCAGGACATCGTGGCGACCACGTTTGCGAACATGACCGGCAACCTGTCGGGAAAGAGGACGGCCGGGCTTCAGACCATAAAACTGGTGAATACGGATGATAATGTTGTCAACATCACATACAAAAAATGAGCGCGCCGGGGCGGAAGGCGGGCGCGAGGCCAGCACTGCCGCCCCCATGAGCCGTGCGCAGGCGGCCGTTGAAATGCTTGCCTATGCCGCGTTCTTCTTCGCGGTGTTCGTCACGGCAGTGGCCGTGTTCCTCCAGGTGCAGAACCAGGAGCTCACGCGCGCGGAAAACGCATACGCGCAGGAAATCGCCTACGGGTTCGCGGACAGCATACATTCCGCCTTCGTGGCTGGGCCGGGGTTCACTGAGAGCATAAGCGTGCCAAGGGACATACTGGGCAAGCGCTACTGGCTGCTTTTGAGCAGGTCGTCGGATGCGTCCGTGCAGGAAACCGGCATAGCCTATGTGAACTGGGAAACGTTCGGGAAGAACGCGAGCTTTTCCGCGCCCACCGTGACTTCGGATTACGGGCTTGTGGACGAGGGGCAGGGCGGGTTCGTGACGGCGAGCGGCAATTTCATAATCATCGACGCTGCGCAGGGCAAGGCGATAAACATAAGCAACGCAGGCGGCATGATAAAAATCGAGAAGGGATGAGCATGAAGGGGCAGTATTTTTCATTCGACGCGATAATCGCCACCGTGATAATGGTGCTGGCGTTCTCCAGCCTTGTCGCCTACTGGTACGGCGCGCAATCGGTGGTGGAGTCAAGGACGTACAGCAGGCTTGCGGATGCCGGGAGGATAGCGGAGTCGTTGCTCTCCCCTGGCTCGCCCTCGGACTGGGCTGACGGCCAGCACGACATGGCGGATGTGAGGCAGATAGGCATCGCCACGGGATTCAACAACGAGCTTGACCTGGGCAAGGTCGGGACGCTCGAGTACATTGCCTCGCCTGAGCGGTATTATGATGGAACCGGCAACCTGCTGCGCGCCGGGGGGAACTACTTCATATTGATACAGAGGACCGCCACCGATGCAAACGCGGGCGAAAGCCCGATAATTGCGCAGATAGGCAAGTCTCCAATCAATGCCAACGCCACTGCGGTTGCAAACAGGGGCGCGACGCTGAACGGCCGCCCCGTGAGCATCCGCGTGTTCCTCTGGAAGTAGCTTGGTTAATAAGCGAAGCTGCAAAAGGGAAAAGCCGCGCGGGAGAGGCAGGAGGAAGGCGCGGAAGGGAAAATCAGCGTGGAAGGGGCAACACCACTGAGAGAGGATTCCATGGACATTTCGGAAATTTCGTCAACCGCGGACATCAGGATACCGCCCGACCCGCTGCAGCAAATCATCGGGCAGGACGAGGCGGTGAAGATAGGGAGGATGGTGGGGAAGCAGAGGAGGAACCTGCTCCTCGTCGGCCCGCCTGGCACCGGAAAGTCCATGCTTGCCCAGGCAATCGCCTCCACCCTTGAAAAGCCCAAGGAGGAGGTGCTGGTGCTCCACAATCCGGAGAAGCCCGAGCGCCCGCTGGTCCAGGTAAGGCTGGCGCCTTCGAAGAAGGCCGACAGGCGGCCTGCCTGCGAAGTGCTCGACCCGTTCTCCGTGCCCGCATTCGTCTCAGAAAAGCTGGGGTTCCGCTGCAGGCGCTGCGCGCGGCTGTCCTCGCCGGATGCGTCATCGTGCTATTTCTGCGGGGCGGACAAGTACAGGCGCATGCGCGGCCCGTTCGATGATTTGCTGGTGGGGGGCGCCTCCGAGCGGCAGGACAGGGTGAACACCACGCGCGTGCGGGACGGCAAGGAGGAGCTGGTGGTGTTTGAGAGGCGCGGCGAGAAGATTGCGCTGCTTACGCAAAAAGAGCTTTCAAAGATAGCGGAGCTTGAGAAAAAGGCGCAGTACAAGGTGCTGCTTCCGCTTGACAGGGCGGTGTTTGTGCAGGCGACGGGCGCGTCCGAGACGGAACTGCTGGGCGATGTGCGCCACGACCCCTACGGGTCGCACCCGCAGATAGGCTCGCTGCCATATACGCGCGTGATGCCCGGCGCGGTGCACGAGGCGCACGAGGGCGTGCTTTTCATCGACGAGCTGTCCGCGCTGGGGAAGCTGCAGCGCTTCCTGCTCACCGCCATGCAGGAGAAGAAATACCCCATTACGGGCAGGAACCCGACATCGACCGGCTCGGTCGTGCGCGTGGACGCCGTGCCGTCGGACTTCATACTTGTCGCAGCCGTGAACTTCAACGACGTGCAGAACATCCTCTCGCCCCTGCGCTCGCGCATATTGGGCAACGGGTACGAGCTTCTGATGAACTCGCACATGGACGACACGCCCGAGAACCAGATGAAGCTTGTGCAGTTCTTCGCGCAGGAGATTGTGCGCGACGGAAGGATTCCGCATGCGGATGCCGGCGCGATTGACGAGCTCCTCGCCTTCGCGCGCAGGAAAGCGCGGGAAGTGGACGGGAAGGCCGGGCTTACCTTGCGCCTGCGCATGCTCTCGGGCGCGGTGAAGATGGCGGGCGACATTGCCTCAAGCGAGGGACAAGCGCTCATAGCGCGGCAGGATGTCAAGTTCGCGCTCTCGAACGCGCGCCCGATTGAGGAGCAGGCAAGCGAGAAATACGGGAGCTGGTACCGCGCAGGGCTTGCGGATGCGGGAATGAAGCGGGAGGGCGGCGGGAACGAAGTGGGCTGAGGCGCTTCTCAAGAAAAAAAGAAAAAGGGAGCCGCGTTTTAGCAGCAGCCCTTGAACTTCTTGCAGAGCTCCTTGCCCGCGTCCGTGCATTTCACGGAAAATCCGTCTTTGCCGCAGCTTATTGCCGCGACTTCCTTGCCATCGCAGGTTACCTTGCAGTCCTTGCATTCCATGTTGTCACCCCCGGATATCGGTTATCCGATAGTCTGGGGGAGGGCGTCCATATAAATATATCGGTTAACCGATAACAGTGCTTTTAATACCCGGCGGTCAAATGGAAAACATGAACTGCTGCGGAATGAAGGGGTTCCTCACCTACCTGGTGCTTTGGAACCTTGGCAAGAAAAGCATGTCCGGCTCCGAGCTTTCTGCTGAGCTCCAGAGGCGGAAAGGGAACAAGCCCAGCCCGGGCACAATATACCCCGCCCTCAAGGAGCTGAAGGCGCAGGGGCTTGTCGTGGCGGACAGGAACAAGTCGTACTCCCTTACGAAGAAGGGAAGGGACGAGCTCAAGGCCGCATGCGGCTTTTTCTGCGGGATATTCTACGACATGAACGAGATGGCCCGCTTCTGCAAGTAGCCGGCCGGCTTTCCATGCCAGCACCTGCGCATTAGATTTTCCCCAATCCCCAGACAAGGAGCGCGCCGCCGACTATGAACATGATGGGAAGCGCTAACTTGAGGAGCGCGACCACCGCGTTTATGGTGGATGCGATTTCCGCGGACTGGCCCGTGCCGAACACGCGCAGCCTGAAGCGCTCGGAAGAGGCGCCGAAGCGAACCGGCTCGAGGCGCGTTAGCGCTTCGCCGAAAAGCTTGCGCACGGCACTTGTCACCGCGCCCTTGTCATCCGCGCCAAGCGGGTGCAGCACGCCCTGCACGGTGTTTATCTGGTGCGTGTCCGTGCTCATCACCTCGCCGTTGCAGGAGTAGCCGTGCTCGCGCCCGAGCCCGGACATGAGGGAGATTAGGGATTCGCGGAAGTCAGGAGTGACGCTGTTGGAGTCGGCAAGCAATAGCGCGGTGAGCCTCTTTCCCTGCGCGAAAAGCGCGAGCTTCAGCCCGTTGCCGCCGAGCGTGGCGATGGAGGGCGTGGCGCTGGCGCTGCCGAACAGGAAGGGCGCGGGCTTGAAAGGCGAGGAAAGGAGCTTTTCGGTGGCGTCCAAAAGCTCAAAGCCGATTGGGCTGCCCACCTCGACGGAGGAGATGTCGCCGGTCTCAGCGTTGTGCTCGTCCACCACGCAGGCGTCCTTCACGTATTTCTTCGCCTTCTCCATGAGCGCAAGGCCAAGGCCAAGGTTTATGTCTTCCGTGGTCTCAGGCGCGCGCGTGTAGGAGAGGAATGCGGAATCGCCGATGCGCATTGCGGACGCCCGCACGCTTCCCGCCCTGCAGGTGTCGTGCGACAGCTTGGCAGGGGCGAGGCGCAGCTTCGAGAGCGCCCGGTTGCACGCTGCTATCACCTTGCCCGCCTCCTCGGATGAGACCGGGTTGAAGTCGTGGGTCGCCGTCCCGTGGAAGACAAAGACGTTGCGCTTGCCGCCTTGCGACAGCGCGTCGGATATCGTGTGCGTGAACTCGCTGCCACCCAGGTTGCCGAACGGCCCGAAGTGTATGTAGGGCACCACGAAAAGGGTTTCGCCCCCCTTGCCCGAGAAGCGGGATAGCCAGACGAGCGTTTCCGCGTCCTCGCCTATCTCGTCGAATACAGCCTCGAGGTCCTTTTCGCCGTAAAGCCACTGCGAGAGGAACATGGAAAGCGCGTCCATGGAGGAAACGCCCAGGTTCTTCTTCATCGGCGCGGAAACCACGTAGAACATCAGGTAGATTCCGCAGATGAATGCGAACGAGGAGAGAAAGACGCGCAGCAGCACCCCCGCAGGGTCGAACGGGCTGCCGAAGCCGGCGCCGGTCAGGAAGAAGAATGCGAAAAGCGCAAGCTGCATCAGCGAAAGCAATGGCGCGCTTCTCTTGAAGTCAAATGCGATTATGAGGAGGAAGTACCAAAGCGCGAACGAGACTCCGAAGCCCACGAACACCAGGTTGGATGCGCCGGGCATCACGCTTGCGAGGAGCAGGGATGCCAGGTAGAATGCGCCATAGCAGGCGGCGGTGAGAAGGGCAAGGAAGGATGCGCGGCGGAATATCGCCTTCCTCCGCAGCGCGAAAAGCCCGACCGCGGAAAGCACCGACGGGAATGCGAGGAGATAGACGCCGTCAAAGCCGCCCGCGATTGCCCCCAGCGGGGTAAACACGCTGCTCCTGGCCATCGAGAAAAGCACGCCGAAAAGGAAGGAGAGCGCGAAGATCGCGATGATTGTTTTTGCAGGGTGCGGCAATGAGACGAAGTATTTTGAGAGAGCGATTGCGTTCTTTTTTGCCTCTTGCATAGCGGACGCACCCTCTACTTGTTTTCCCGGGTGGAAGTTCCTTTCTT